>JAYZBF010000239.1:0-15429 GCA_036338835.1 Planctomycetota bacterium | reverse complement strand
GAGTGGTATAGATCACATCATCTTCCGCTTGAATATCAATCACATACTCTTTTGTCCTCGCTAAATATTGCACGTCTGTCAACATGACTCCTGACGAAGAATAGAACTCTCCAATTCTCATGGCTGTAATAATAGCCGCCGGCTTGAGGCTCTTACTACGTACCATAACAAACGATCCTCCCGGTGGACTTGAGCCTCGCCCGTGGTAATTATGAGCGTCATCAACTCCCACACCAAACAATGGCGGGCTTTGCAATTTCGCTAACCTGAGTGTATTAGCGATGTCCCAAAACTCATCTAATGAAGGGTGGAATTCGTCGCCTAACTGATTGCAATCAGAACTCGTATTACAAATTTCAAAGAAGTCTTGTTGAATAACCGAGGCAAGTTCTTCCGCTGTAATAGCATAATGAAAATTCGGATGGTTTAAGTGCAACAGGATTGGCTGCTTGGTCAACCGTGATTGTTTTGCCACGATACGCACGTTGCCCTTAAGTGCATCGAGTGCAGTGGCTCCGCCAGCAGGCGCGACCACAGATTGCACATTGATCGCGTTCATATGCACAGGAACATCTTCAGCTTTATCTGATATCTCTTCGCCCTCGATCATCAAGAACTTGGCTGGCACTTCAAACAAATCTCGAAACTCTGCCAGCCTCTTCAGTCGAATCTCAAATGATTTTTCACCCGGCGTGCCACGCGATTCGATCCATTCTTTTCCGAAGGACGCAGCGTATTTTTCGAGAATATCATTGCCCCCGCGTTCCTTCAATTTCTCAGCGGTCATCCATTTCTCACCGCGACTGAGAATATTATGATCTGACAGCACGAGAAAATCATAGTCATTTTCTGCATACCATTTGGCAATCCGTTCGGGAAAATCATTGCCATCGCTCCAAAACGTATGCGTGTGCGTGTTGCCCTTGTACCACTTCTCAGCGGCATCAAGCGAACTACTGACGGTCATCAATAAAACAGCAGCCCAACTCCATTTCAACATTGCCAAATCCCTTTTCAAATTTGCTCTATTAATTTGAATCCGCATTTCCGTTAGTCGTGTCTTTCCGGAAATTCAATTTGGTAATAACTGGTCTAACGGGTGCCAGTTGTTTATCAGAAAGACGATCTACATTTCGAGCGGTTTCCAGCCACCGCTTTTCCATCGCAGCCACACGCTGCGGAAACTTGTTAGCGAGATCGTGCATTTCAGTACGATCTGTTGCTAAGTTATACAACTCCCAGCGACCACGTTTGGCCGACACCAACTTCCAATCGCCTTCCCGCCAAGCTCGATCTAATCCAAAATGAAAATACAATTTTTCGTGCGGAGCTCGTTTGCTCCCATTAAAAATTGGGGCTAATGACTTACCTTGCAACGGGTCCACCTGCCTGCCCTCCACGTTTTTTAAGTAGGTTGCATCCGCAACGTCAATAAAGGTTGCCATGAAGTCAATCAAATGACCTGGCTGCTCGGTAATTTCACCTGGCGCTGTTTTTATACCCTTTGGCCAATGAGCAATAAGCGGCGATGAAATTCCGCCTTCATGTTGATTCTGTTTATAGAGCCGAAATGGGGTGTTGCTGGCATTTGCCCAACTCGCGTCATAACACCAGTAAGATTTCGGATCCCACGGTTTTAAATATCGCCCACGAGTGCGTTCAAAGGGACAACCCCCGTTATCGCTACAAAATAATATCAATGTATTGTCCAAAACACCTTTGGCCTTTAAGTGTTTAACAATCCGTCCAACATTGCGGTCTAACACACTAACCATTGCTGCGTAGACTTCCATCCGATCGGATTCCCATTGTTGCTCCTGAGCGTTTAATGATTTCCATGCTGGAACATGATCGCTCCGCTGGCTTAACATGGTCCCTGCGGGAAACAGCCCCTGCTCTAATTGCCGAGCGAATCTCGTTTCCCGTAAATGATCCCAACCATCGTCGTAATTACCGAGCTGTTGCTTAACATCAGCCTCGGGTGCTTGCAACGGATAATGTGGAGCATTAAAAGCAGCGTACAACAAGAACGGTTTACCACTAGCAATGCCTTCGTCCATAAAATCGATCGCAAAATCTGCAATCACATTTGTGGTGTAAAACGGTTTTCCGTTGAACTCTGACGGGACAGCCCAACGCTCCCCGTTTAATCGAAACGTATCATCACCGGTGAAGAAATTCGTTGCCCCTGACAAGTGCCCCCAATACCGTTCAAATCCAAAATCGGTGGGTTGATTGTTCAAATGCCATTTACCAACCATCGAAGTAAAGTAACCCGCATTTTTTAACACTTCAGCAATTGTAGCGCCTCGTTGTAGACTCGCACCACCGGCTTGATCACAATACAGCCCCGTTAAAAGCGAAACCCGTGAACTGTGACATTTTGCCGTGTTATAAAACTGGCTAAATCGCAGACCGTGATTAGCTAGATCGTCCAAGGCCGGTGTTTTGATTTCAGAACCATAACAGCCGATATCCGAAAAACCGAGATCATCAGCCATTATCAGCACAATATTGGGCCGTTCATCTGCCTGTAAGTGCCCTTTATTGCCAACCATCCCAATCATCAACACCAATAACATTGTGATAAACACTCGTGGTTCTTTTTTCATCTCAATCTTTCCTTCACTCGCCGCGACTGATATTGCGCGCATCGCAACAATACAAATATTCTCTCGTTGTTCAATGTAAACCATTAGGACGTTACATCTTTGTTTCGTTCTTTACCGAGGAATTCTAATTCATATCGGGTCACTCTTAAAGAGACCTGTTGAGAGACAGATATAACCCGACCACTAGCATTACGAATTTCGAACCCGATGCCCAATCCGAGGCCAAATGAGAAGTTAGTACCGGGAGTAGCATTTACAAATTGTTTTGTAAACTCAAATGTCTGCGTTGTCGGACTGACTCCATCAACCAACGTCGGCTTAATTTGTTGTTCCGCCATAACCTTACGGCCATTGATTTGCTTATCCTGTTTGGTGAATTGAAAGTAGACCAGGTGACAAGTCAGTTGATTATCGAACAAATCTGCGAACGACTGGGCATCACCATCAGCAAGTAATTCGATTTTAATGCGATAAGTCCCTGGGAACGGACTACGAACTTCTTGGGCAAGAATTGCCGATGTCGTCTTTGCGATTTCCTTAGTTGGTTCACCAAACGAAAATTGGGCATGTTGGAGTAATTCTAGTCTTTGGATTTTTTGGGGCTGCGCCAACGATATCACCACACCGCTGTCTGCCGGCGTAACGAGTTGCCGCCAACCTTTCGGTCGCGATGGCGTTTGCGCAGGACGGATTCCATCATCCATTTGAAACTGCGTGTTACCGATGATTCTCTTTTCATCAAACACTGGCACACGGTTCACATCGCCAGTCGATGGGACAAGATTCAGGTTCTCTTTTTGTTCACCGAGCAAACGGAACAACGGTTCTTCGTGGCTCAAGGACAATTCTCGTCCCACTGGGTCGCTGAATGTCCCACGATGATCTAAGCCGAGTAAATGAAAAATCGTCGACGTCAAGTTACCCGGTTCGACGCGGTCCGTCAGCGGATAAGCACCATCGCGATCCGAACTACCGTAGATTTGACCTCCACGAATTCCGGCTCCCGCCAGTGTACAACAAAACACACTGCCCCAATGATCGCGACCACCTTTTGCATTAATCTTGGGCGTACGTCCAAATTCGCCAATCGCAACGACAAGTGTTTCATCGAGTAATCCGCGCTCTTCGAGGTCCGTAATTAAAGCGGAATACCCCACGTCAAAAATTGGACACAATACGTCCTCTAGGCGATCGTGATTCTGGGCATGCGTATCCCACAATGGATTATCTGAAGCATTATCGCCGGGTTCCCGTGGCCAATTAACGTGAACCAAACGTACACCCGATTCAATTAACCGCCTCGCCAACAATACACATTGACCCCATCGATTACGACCGTAACGATCACGTACGACAGTAGGTTCTTGATCAATTGAAAACGCCGTTCTCGCTTTTCCCGACGTCAATAAATCAAACGCTTGGCGTTGATAGGTTGAAAAGACATCCAAGCTCTTAGCGCCATCAATTTCCCGCAGCCGATCCTCAAATTTTTGTTGTAATCTGCGGCGCTGCTGCAGTCGTCCGGTGGTAATTCCGAGAGGTTCGAGCCCTTCGATATGATAGTCTTCACGTGATGGGTCACCGACAAATCGCTCGGGATTCCATTGAGCCCCCATCAATCCGCCTGTTTGCCCAGCAGGCGTAACACTGGCATTCAAGCGAATAACATCTGGGATCATCACCGTACTCAAACCAGGCATAACATCGCTGGGACGATATCGTTTGATTTGCGATCCATAAAAAGGCCAGTCCGACGGCTGGATCGTACGGGCATTTGGGCCTTGATACTTATAGCCGGTCAGGACCCAATGCCCACTACTGGAATGAATGTTATCATCCGTTGCCATACTCCGAATAACCGCCAATTTATCAGCCAATGCTGCAGTTCTAGGCAACAGTTCACAAAACTGCATTCCAGGTACAGTGGTTTGAATTGGGTTAAACGGACCGCGAATTTCTACGGGCGCGTTTGGTTTGGGATCGAACGTTTCATGTTGGGGCGGCCCACCATTGAGATACAAAAAAATCACATTTTTGGCTTTACCAAACGAAGGACCATGCAACTCTTCGCTCGGCGAAGCGCTCAATAGTCGCGGCAGCGCGAGGCCCCCCATTGCAAGCCCTCCCACTCGAACCAACTCTCGACGATTCATTGGGTGCATAATCTTTTCTCATTCGATATTTTCAAAACGTCAATCTGTATTATACCGTATCGGTGGTTGGCTTAACGAGTAATCTACTGCCACATAGCAATTCCCAATTATAACATTAGGGGTAGGGAGTTTATCCATTACGCAGAGGAGGCGGGTTCAAACTGACAGTCACTGCGGGTCACGCGACACTATCGTAATGTGTGTATAATGAAGTTCATGTCAAAGCTGGACAACAATTGGACGTTTCTACATGTCAACGATAGTCACATGGGTACACCACGTAGTTATCGATTTCGCCCCGCTGTAAATAGACGCTGGGCAGCAATTCGCCAACAAATGCTCGACATTAATGCCGATGTACATCCATGATAAAGGCGACACAAAACCCCTTACCTATTGTTGATTTTCTCTAGTGGCTGCAAAGGGACCAGCGCTGGGTCACCGATGATGACATAAAGCAACATGTTCTGTGGTACACTCCGTTGTCCAGGTGCAACCTCCGTTACCACAAATTTACCCGGTCCAAACCCGCGCATATCCATCAAGGCGTTGACTAACTGTTGGTAGGATTCACCAACACTTTTACCTTGCATCCATTTTTCCAAAACTGGATACAGATGTGGGAAACCAGAACTAAGACGCATGTGCCCAAAAAACACTGTCGCTCCACGGTCAATATATCGTGTGCTGAAAGATTGACGCGGTGTCACAGCATATCCACCAGGAATGCGCGTCATCTTTGGGAAATCTGTTTTCAACGGAGCGGATGCAAAACATGAACCCGACAAGACAATCTGGTTATTAGACCGAGTCAAAATCCCATCGATGTCAATCGAACACGACATACCAGGGGAACCATGCCCATGCATAACAACCAACGAAGCATCCGCTAAAGCTGTTGCTGCAGCAGGTTCAAATTTCTTAACAAAATCTCCCTTATTCTTCATCTGAATGTTCCACGTTTGAGGACCGCTTAGATGAGGCGCGTTGTCTGCGGCGGGAGTGTAAATCGCGATAGTGGGAGTTTGTAATCCATAAGTGCTGAATACATTCCGTAGAATGCCCGCTTTCTGAAGTGATCTAGATTCTTGATTAGATGGCACTTGGCTAATAGCCAGCGGCTTCAGTTGTTTTTGTGCGATACTCTGGAACTTGATAGAACGTTGAATCAATGCCGCAAAGGATTTAGCATCAGAGGCTAACAGCACACCCGGATAAGCATCTAAGTACTTGTCATCATCTAACGTACTGAGTAACTCCCACATTCCGAGCAGCATGTTTTCGCGATAAGACTCCAAACGCGGGGCAATAGCGACATATTGTGGCTTAAGATCCATGAGTTGCTTGCGAACCGCTGACAAAACATCTGTCTGATAGATTTCCCCAAGGTCGGCCACATGAATTATTTTGGCTTGGCGATATTCTGCCAACTCACGTAATGACGCTATGTATTGGTCATCGGTATGATCTGTAATGATGACATAGCCGCTTCCCATCGGAGCGTGATGTTTCAGTTTCAGTATAAACGCCGAATTACGAAGAATCGCCGTTGCTGGTCGTGGCGATTGCCTATCAATACGCGGCAAGTCACTGATTGCAGGAATCGTAAACTGCTGGGCAATACTCGGCGTACATTGCAGCAACAACAGGATACATAGAATTTTTGCGGTCATCTTCATAGAAATCAATCGTAACAATAATTACTAGAACGATCTCGCACGGAGATCAGCTTCTTTCAATGTGTCAGCCACGCTCCGTAGTTTTATTATGGGATGGTTTGTTGCCTGTGAGGACTGCTTGGATTGCGTCCTCGACCAAATTAGTTTGACCCTGCTTAAATTGACCAAAATATTGCAGCTTGCCCTGCGCGTCGATGATTACCGTCGTGGTCGTCATTTTAGCACCAAATAAATCTGCAACACGACCTTTTGCATCCATCATCACAGGCATCGTCAGCTTCTTTTCTTTTAGGAATGCAGCCACGTCGCTACCGCTTTCACCGACACTACTATCCACGGCCATAATGGCAACCTTACCTCGATACTTGACTGCCAGACGGCTCAGTGGTTGTTCAACATGACGACAACTACCGCAAAATGAGCACCAAAATGTGAGAACCGTTATTCCACTGCTATTGTTTTGTTTATCACTGGCCAATTCGCGCAACTTGACCGTCTTACCAGTCACAGTTTTCATCGCGAAATCGGGGGTCGCTTGACCAATCGCCAACGGCTGGTCTTTGGCTTGAACCAGGGAACCAAGCAAACACAACGTAAAGATGATCGATAGGGAAAGGAATCTCATTTTGGGGTAATCCAATCTATTAGTTACAAGAAGTCTTGGTTTTATTATAGAGTGCCTCTAATAATAACTTTACAGGCTCACTGACAATTTCCAAGCGTTTTTCTATAATACGTGAATGCATATTTAAGGCGTTTCAGTATTAGGGTACTTCATTAGGGTACTTCGAGTTCTGGTGCCTTGGGGAATTCGTGTCCGCCTAAAATCCTGTTTATTCGGAATCTACGTCTCCAACAAAATCAAACCGCGGCAAGCGTTTACCGTCAACGATCACATCCTCAAAAAACATCTCGCGTGGACGTACCCACAATCGACGTTTACCATACTCGGGACGATACAATACCAACTGTTCTTGCGTTTCACTATGACAAACTAATCCAAGCACGGTATATTGTTTGTTCTTATAATGACGATAAAGTCCAAGTTGTATTTCGTCTTGCGACATTAAATTTTCTCCATCAAAAAACGTACATAAGGCTTACATCATGACCCGCAGACTTCCTCCTGTTTATAGCATACGCCACCTATCATACCTGCTTGGATTACTGTGCTTGACCCTTGTTAGCCAAGGTGAAACACGGCGATCGCTAAAAAATGCTCTGCCTTTGGCAGGTCAAGGCATCATGCTCGGTGAGTTATCCGATTCACGTGTACATGCTCAAGTACGGTTAACGACAAGCAATACGTTGGTGGATGGTGACGTTGCTGGGATTAAGGGAGTCGTACGATTCGTTTTGCGGGAACGTACAAACCGTTTACGCCAAAACAATGATGATGGCGTAATCTTAGAAGCAATGGCCATTGCGGAAAATGATTTCATTGCTCGTGTCACTTTTACAAAACTCAAACCTAATACCTCATACGAAATCAGGACGTTGATAGGAACTACCGCAACTTCGCTTCACAAAGGTCCCGTAGCGCAGTTTATTACTCACCCCGGCGCGGCGAGCGACGAGCCGGTTCATTTTGTGGTGGTAACAGGCATGAACTATGGGAAGTTTCACGGCGATAACCGGATAGATGGCAAGGTTCACCTCGAACACAACAACACCGCACTGCCAGACCCCTACACTGGTCGGGACAAACATCTAGGTTACCCTGCGCTGGCAGCTATCACTCGCTTGCAGCCTGACTTTTTCATTGGTACCGGTGATAATGTTTATTACGACACTCCCAAAGACCCTCGTGCCCAGACAATCACTGAAATGCGACAAAAATGGCATGAGCAATTTGTACAACCGCGCTACCTAGATCTATTTGCCAACACACCAACCTATTGGGAAGTTGACGATCACGATTATCGCATCGACGATGGCGACAATTCAGGTGACCATTTACCGAGCCCCGAAACAGCAGTGCGTGTGATGTACGAACAGTTGCCCTATGCAGGCGCGGGTGATCGTGAAACAAAAACCTACCGCACGGTTCGCGTGAGCAAAGATTTGCAATTATGGTTTGTCGAAGGTCGCATTTATCGTAGTGACAATGCGATGGAAGATGGTCCTACCAAATCAATTTGGGGAACAGAACAAAAAGCATGGCTCAAAAAAACACTTCTCGCTAGTGATGCTACCTTCAAAGTTATGATTTCTGCGACTCCCATGATCGGCCCAGATGACAAGCGCAAGTTCGACAACCACACCAACTTTGGAGGATTCCGACAGGAACGAGACGAGTTCTTCAAATTTTTGGTGGACAACAAATTAGCGGATAACAACTTCTACTTAGTTTGCGGCGATCGTCATTGGCAATATCACGCCGAACACCCGACTGGCGTTCAAGAATTCTCAACAGGTGCGTTGGTCGATGCCAATTCTCGCCCCGGTCGTAAAGCAGGTGATCCATTAAGCACCGATCCAGACGGCCTCATCAAACAACATTACTTACAAGATCCACCCTCAGGAGGATTTTTGCATGTTGCTGTCGTGCCCCAAACAAAACAGCGCAACGCTGTCATCGCATTTATGCACCGCAATGAGCATGGCAAACTATTGAACCTACAGACGAACCACGGCAAATAACGTTTCAGCGAGCCTAAATACCGTTGGCACATTACCCCCAAAATAGTAAGTGCCAACGGCCCTAGGCGCAACGCAAACAACCCCACCACGAGTTTTCAACCGCTGCGTTAGCGAACCACGTTAATTTTCTTTGTCAGACTGACGATCGCGGAGGCGAATCATCCTGATTAACTCCTCAAAAAACTCGTCCACTTCCATCCGCCCTAACTCCAGCGGCTCCTTGTCTACTAACAGTTTGTCTAAATCCGACTGTAACCATCGTGCTGACATACGATACTCCTTTTACTGAAATGTGACCCCAAAAACCCTACAAAAAGACCCTTCGTTGTTTATTGGGCTTTTGCTTTACTTTGTTGCTACAAGAAGTATCGATTAGAGGTGTGACACGTTTGGTCACTCTGCCTAAGAAAAATCTCAAAAAAATGGCGGATCTTTAAGATTAGTGCTCCGTGTATACTCTCTGCAACGCAAGTTATAATAAACCGGTCACCACAAAATCACATTACGTCCACACGTATTCATGAACTACCATCCTCGAGTCCGCCGTTCGATGCAGTTATACGACCGCGCGTTAGAAATCATACCCGGTGCGACCCAACTCATCTCTCGCAGACCGCAACGATTTGCTTTCGGTGTCTCACCGGTCTACATCGAGCATGCCCAAGGCGCTCGTTTTACAGACGTCGATGGCAATCAATACATTGACTGGGCTAGCGGTATTCTCACAATCATTCTGGGATATTGTGACCCCATCGTTGATGCAGCCGTAAAAAAACAAATCGATCTCGGAAGTGTCTATTCACTCAATCATGAAATCGAACTTGAGCTCGCTGAACTTCTCATTAACCGCATCCCTTGCGCGGAAATGGTTCGCTTTGCTAAAGGTGGTGGAGATGCTTGCGCTGTTGCGGTTCGCATTGCCCGCGGTAACACGAACAAAGACAAAATTCTATTTTGTGGTTATCACGGTTGGCACGATTGGTACCAAGCTGCCAATCTAACCACCACGGGAACTCCCCCGCTCGACGAGCATCTTTTTCCTGGGATTGAGCCGATTGGAATTCCGCAAGCCCTCGCAAATACCGCCATCCCTTTTCCATACGGTGATTTAGACCGACTGGAACAAACACTGATCGCAAACCGCGGAGAAGTCGCTGCAATCATCATGGAACCGTTTAGAACGAGCATGCCAGCCGAGGGATACTTAGCAGAAGTCAAAAAACTAGCCCATGCGCATGACGCTTTACTCATCTTTGATGAAGTGTCCACTGGCTTTCGTCCTGCCGACACTGGAGTCCAAACGGTCCTCGGCGTCAAACCGGACATGGCAGTATTCGCTAAATCTATTTCAAATGGATATGCCATGGGCGCTGTCGTCGGCAGCCGTGAATCCATGGCTGCGGCCGCCGAGATGTTTATATCCAGTACGTATTGGAGTGACACGATCGGCATCCGCGCGGCGATCACTACGCTTGAGGAAATCCGCAAACGAAATACGGTCGACCATATTCACCACGTTGGTAAAACCATGGCTGGTAAATTCAAAGACCTCGCCACGCAAAATGACCTGCCGATAACGATCGGCGGACTAGACTATAACCCGATAATCCAATTCGACTTGGAGCAATCAACCAGTCGCAAGTTGAACACAATCTATATTCAAGAGATGGCCAAACTTGGAATCCACACGGGTTTAGGTTTAGCGATCAACGGTTCTCATGGCGAAGAAGAAATCGCAGAGACAATTGCCGCAGCCGAACAGGTTTTTGCGTGCCTAGCAAACGGCCTTGCCGACGACCCGCTCGATCAACTCATCGATTGCGATTTAAAAACCGACTCCTTCCGCCGACTCGTGAAATAAGAATAACGCTAGTATGATCCAGTAACCGTTAGTGCAACTGCTAAGGCGACGAAATTTCGTTGCTATAACGCGCACAGGAATAAATAAAAACAATTTCTTCGATCGATCACACATACTCGGTACTTACTGGCTTCGAATAGCACCATAGATCTTGCAACGCGGTAAAAATGTGCGCAGCGAGGCAACGGTATCTGCATCCATCCCTGTCTGGTAAACGTTTAATTGTCGCAACTTAGTCAATGTCGTAAGCACACCCATCGACTCATTGGTAATAGCAGTTCCCGACAACGATAACACTCGCAACGAATCCATCCCTTCCAAATTACGTAGGTCTTCATCGTCGATATTACAACCCGTCAGATTCAATTCCCGTAAACTCGTTAGACCCGTCAACCCTTGCACATCCCAAGCTTGTAAGGTTGCACCATTGAGTTGCAATGAAACTACGTTCGGGAACTGCTTTGCCAGGCTAGCCAAGGGTTGATCCGTTCCTTCCAGCAATGCGTTCTGTAGCTCCAGTTGTTTAACGCTCCCAACCTGCTCGACCATACCACCAAGCGTTAGCACCGATTTCATTGCATCAATTCTCTCAACGTTTGGAAAAGCCTGTAAAACTTGTGGCAATATATTTTCCAACCGACTACTTTTGAGAATGACAATGCGTGAACTAATAAACCCATATTTTGTACAAATTGCCGCTGGATTTTCCATACGTAACAACGGCAGAATTTTATCCCAACGATGCGCCGCCTCAGTATTCGCTGCAAGATCTGTAAAAGTAAGATCGCTGTTACCGTTTTGCTGGCTCATCGCCGTGAGTGTCGGATCTAAACAAACCACTTTCAATTCTTTGTTCAACGAAACCCATTCGACCATCTCCGTCGTTAACATGGATTCTGGAATTGCGAGAACATCAACACCTAATTCCGTCGAAAGCGTTGGTATAACACGATCACGGTCAAGTGAGCTAATCAAAACCCGAATATCTTGATTGGCCGTCAAAGTATCGGCAAGCAACGGACCCCACCTCTGGGCGGCGAGCGGATCACCTTTGGCAAAAAACCCTAACCGGAAACTGCTATTCATTTCATAATGGCTGCTGTTGTCCTTTAATTGCTGTAATCGCAACTGTACGTTTCGTTGTAACCCAGTCGATAGCAATGAACCTAAATCCAACAACTGCCCCGCGATAAATAATTCGTTATCTGAATCGGTATCAAGTTCTTCGATAAACTGCCCCGTCACCCCTGCGGCAATAAACGAGGCGGTTTTGGGCAGAACATCGCCATTGAGCTCCCCTTCATCGACCCCAGGACCCAAAACAATCGCTGCGGACTCCGATTTCTCATCAAGCATAAAATCGCTCATTATATTTTCTTCCGCCACCGGCTTTGCATTGACTAAGCGAGCGATATTTTCACCGGTTAAGTCAGCCCCTTTAAACAATGCGACGGTACTCAGATCCGAATGGTGAATACGTAGACTGGTATAGATTTTCGCAATTGCTTGTAACGAGTAACCTTGTTGGCGAAGCCGGCCCCAAATTTCCAATCCTCGACTATCGATATTGCCGGTCGTCGTTATCAATGATTGCAGCCAACGGGGACTCAGAAATTGATAGATGGTTGTGTCAGGTACGTGGCTGATAAATTTAAAAATTGCCTCGTCACTCATCTGCACTCCAGTTGGATAAAAACGATCCATCC
This sequence comes from Planctomycetota bacterium, assembly GCA_036338835.1. GTDB lineage: Bacteria > Planctomycetota > Planctomycetia > Pirellulales > Pirellulaceae > UBA721. Next base: position 2,775 of record JAYZBF010000239.1, on the reverse strand, counting down.
ATGAACGATCGCTGATTACCCGCTGAAGCATACGACTCGACATCACTCGCTCAATATGAAATTCCTTCAAACTCTTCATTTCCGCAATTGCTGCCAACTGAGCATCCGTAATATTTGAATCATTAATAAACAAAGATTCGATTGTATTCAGCTCAAGCAACGTCCTCAGAATCGCTGGACTCAGAGTGCCGTGCAATCGTAATCGGCGTAACGATTTGAACTCTCGTAGAGCCTGTAATATTTCCGATTCAGCGCTACGGTCCATTCCTACCAGTGAAATGCTGAGCGACTCTAATGCAGGTTGCTCCATCGCCCAGAGTATCCACCCGCGGGTTAATCTTGTACCCAGTTTCAAATGACGTAATTTTGGCAAAATTACCTGCTGTGGATGTTGCAGTGGTAGCAACTTTTCAAAGGACAGCAGTTGCAGGCTGGTGTTGTTATGAAGTTTTCCAAATTGATGATCCTCCAACGAGATCATTGAATCATCAATTGTAAGATAACATCGATTGGCGACTGCTATTTTGGATAACTCAGCGAATATGGATGATTGGTTTGCCGACAGTTCCAATGTCACGTGCAGCTTGCGAGCTAGCGGATTGGGGGCTGCCTCGGCAACTTGTTGGATCCAATCATTTACTTCTAAGCCATCAAATCCATTTGTGTCCGAATGCAGTTGCAAATATGACAACGCTATCTCCAGCGGAGCGAAAGTTTTAGTTTCGCGTCGGCCGGACCACCAAGACATTCGATTGTCGTAACTGATTTCCCCCTGCTGTGCGTTAAACACAACCCTGAGCTTTTGGTCACCAAGTGCCGACAAAAAAGAACTGGTCACGCCCGGTCCTTGAACATCAATCGCTTGAATCGCACTTATTTTCCCTAACTCAACATCCGGTAAACCGCTCGGCACATCAAGCATCATCAGGGATTTCAATTGCGATTGAGACGTCACCATCTTTAAAACATCCCCTGATAGTTGGCTACAATCTCTAAAGCGAATTTCCCGAAACACATCGATCGATATAAATGGTTCAATATCAGCATTTGTAATGACAACACCTGCAATGTCTCGCACCGATCCCACACCGCCGTGGTAAACTCGAACATCCACGTTTTGGTGTTGCCCGCCAAGCCACATTACCTTGAAGACGGGATAGGCTGTAGACATATACACCGGAATGATAACCAGCAATACCGCAATTAGATTTCCTGCGGGTCGTAATTGAGCGTTGAATCGCTGCCACCACCGTTTCTTCTTTTCGGTACGATTGGGCAACCTCTCCTCGGCATTATCGAACGTCCCTTGCGGGCTTCCAAATTCCAAGCGTCTCAATCGATTACCACTTAGCCGAATTGCTAATATCATCAACCAGATACACAAGATTGCAAACAGACAAGTTTGGCGATTGAATGGGCCAGCGGAAGACCGGAACACCATCTGCTCAAATCGCCAGAGCGGTTGGTACACGATCAAAGCTACAATTAAGCTAACAATCCAACTACCCGCAAACACCCAGCGGTGCATATTCAGTAGGGCAAATGTCAAGAACGATCCAACCACCAACACCACGAACATCATCACGAGGTTGGGAAGTGGAAACGCTTCTGCAATGGAATCCAACCGCCCTAATCGTTCAATGCAATAACCAACAAGTCCCTGACCCGATTCAACACGAACCACTACCCATATCAGCAGCCCAGCTACAACAGAATTCGCAATCCGGTTAACTTTTCCTTTGGTAACATCGCTCTGCAGAAGCGCCGCTGAGTCACTAATCAATACTAGATCTTTGCGGACAACAAATCGAGCCAGCAAGCAGGCTACGGTAATCAATGCCAGCAAGACAACAATCATCAAATAAAACCTTGCTTCGGCACTCCGACGTTCCATACCCATAAAGCACGCTAGCACTTGAATGCTTATCAGCATCAAGCTCGTCGCCGTAAGAAATCCAGTGATTCGTTCCCACATTGCTATGTCACGGCAAAACCACAGCCAAATATTAGCTAATATGAACTCTACGGTTAACAACAACAGCCAACCCAGCACTGGAATAACATCGTTTATGGCACCAACGCCCGTCAAAAAAAAGATCCACCCATGCAAGAGGACAATGCAACAAATAGCTCGATTGGGGGAAAATAGGTGCATACCAATAGGTCGGTTTGTAAATCAAAAGGTTGAAATAGCCACGATAAGCAAAACTCTAGTATAATGTAAGTGTTTCAATTGGAAACAAAATCCCACCTTCACACTCATTCCCACCCATGATGCCACCTATGAGAAGAGTCCTTTATTGCATGCTATTGCTAGGGTTTTTATTCCCAAGTCAATCTGTGCAATTGGTTGCCCAAACTTCGACGGCTGCAAAAACTGTTGACGTATCCTACGAAAAGGATGTGCGGCCAATCTTCAAAACGCACTGTTTTCAATGCCATGGCGAAAACAACGTTATGGAAGGTGGACTTGATTTACGGTTAAACCGCTTCATTCAAAAGGGGGGCGAAAACGGTCCAGCAACGATTGCCGGCAACCACAAAGAATCACTGATTTGGCAACGCGTTTCCAGTGGCGCCATGCCTCCTGAAGACAATAATCTTAGTCCACAAGAAATACGCATCATTGAGCAGTGGATTCAACAGGGTGCAAAGAACCTCAACACCGAACCTGAATCGCTCGACAACAGCACGTATTTCACACAAGCGGAACTCGATTTCTGGGCCTTTCAACCCATCAAGAAACCGATCTTACCGACGATCAACGATGCAACA
>JAYZBF010000238.1:0-7096 GCA_036338835.1 Planctomycetota bacterium | reverse complement strand
GCCAATTGCATACTGGCAAATGCAAGCCAATAAACAAGAGCAGTTCCAAAACCACCCAGCCCTCGCGCAACCACTCACAGCCACGTCAACCGGTAAAACAACCACAGCCAATGGTCCAACAGCTCCAATCCATCCAGACTTTGGTAACGACATAAACCCAGCCCTGGGAATCCCTAATTCAACTGGATATCTTGTCGTTGATGACCCCGGCGACAACAGTCCCTTGGATTTTACCTCAGGGGATGACATCACGATCGAAGCTTGGATAAGTCCTGCCAAGCTCAGCGGGTTTCAGTACATTATCGGCAAAGGGCGAACCGGCCGTAGCGGCTTTCCGGTGGACAATCATAACTATGCCTTACGTTTGACCGCTAGTGGTAATCTAACATTCCTCTTCCGCTCGCGCGCTAAAACCGGTGAGGAACAATACCATCGCTGGACCAGTACCGAGTCTATTATCGCCGGTGACGGTTGGCACCACGTTGCCGTCACATATACATTCGGAAAAACGCAGAACATCCATGGATATATCGATGGCCAGCGAGCCTACGGAAAATGGGATCTCGGAGGTGATACGGAAGCCCCGCCCGTTGTCGATAACGACCAACTGTGGATCGGATCTGCAATGAGTGGCAATCCTAACTCAACGTTTCAGGGTGCGATTGATGAAGTTGCCATCTACCGCCACAGATTAACTGCTGCTCAAATCGCGACTCGATACTCATACCAAGGGCAAGCTCCCAAATTCAACGTCCAGCAAATCCCTGAGAACGAAGTGCTCGTGCAAATATTTGAGGGGGTCAACGACAAGTCTTTTTTGAGTCGCACTCCACAACTGACCGGTCAATACACTACAGCGGCTTTTGCTTTTTTTCAAATCCCTAATAAATACAATGCCCAAGGCATAAAGATTGACCGCTCTAGCCCGTTTATGATTCGAGCCTACGGCAACGTCGTGATCCCCACAGGAACTCACCGTATCTTAGTCCGAGCACGCAATGGTGCCAGATTATTTATTGATGGTGAATTAAAAGCAACTATTCCCTTTTTTAATATTTCTAGCAAAGCAAGCGGTACCATATTTGAAGTCCAGCGTGATCTAGCACCGTCCATTCGTGGATTACAGCGGGGCGACAGTGAAATCGTATTTAACATCGAAGGTGACGGGCAACAGCATCTGTTGCGATTTGAAATGATAGTGGGCGGTGGAAAACGTCGTCCCGAAACTGGTGAAACTGCTGTCTGCATCGCGACAGAAACTGGTGAATTCAGTCTGTTTAGTAATCACATAGATGTCACGTTAACAAACGAGAAATGGCTGGAATTCAAACGTAAATCACACGCTGCGATCAATTCCATCGACCGTAATAACCGTTTAGCGGTTACCACGGAAGAACGTGACTATTGGCAACGTCGACACGTCGTGGCTCGCGATATCATTAGTGGTCTACCCAAATTAATACCACCAGAACCGGCATTCCCTGAATCAATCCAGAATCCGATCGATCAGTTTATCAATGCCCGACTTAAGTCAGCCAAGCAAACACCACTGCCAATAATTGGAAACTATTCCTTTATCCGACGACTTGCGTTGGATACGATCGGCACAATTCATACGGCTGATTCCATAAATGCAATCATGGCATCAGCCCAACCAATGGATCGTAATAAACTCGTACAACAGTTTTTAAACGATGATCGCTGGGCTGACCATTGGACAGCATATTGGCAGGATGTTTTGGCAGAGAATCCTAATCTAGTGAATCCAACCTTAAACAACACTGGCCCATTTCGCTGGTGGATTCACGAATCATTTATCGACAACAAACCAATGGATCGATTTGCTACAGATCTCATCATGATGCAAGGCAGTGAATACTATGGTGGCCCAGCTGGGTTCTCCATGGCAACACAAAATGACGTACCGTTGGCAGCCAAAGCCCATATTCTATCTCAAGCCTTTCTGGGAATTCAATTACAATGCGCCCGTTGTCATGACGCACCTTTTCATGACTTAACTCAGCAGCAGTTGTTCTCGGTTGCTGCCATGCTAAAACGCGGAACTGAAACCGTTCCTAAATCAAGCACAGTTCCGATCAGCACCACGGGTGGACCTATCCCCAATATCACAATAACTCTAAAACCAGGCGCTGCGGTCACACCCGTCTGGCCATTTACTGAACTGGGCGAAGTCGGACTTCCGGCAGATCTCATACGCAGTGGCACAGATACTCGAGCGCAGCTTGCTGAAAACGTGACTGGTCCGGGCAACATGCGATTTGCACAAGTCATCGTTAACCGGCTCTGGAAACGGACGATGGGATATGGCTTAGTCGAACCTGTTGAAGATTGGGAACATGCTGATATTTCTCATCCACAACTACTGGAGTTCTTAGCTCGCGAACTTATCGCCAATAACTATAACCTGAAGCACATTGCCAACTTGATCTTTACCTCGCATACGTATCAACGACAAGCCATTGATTTGCCCGCCAGTGGAACATTTTTATTTCCTGGACCAGCCACAAGACGTATGACCGCTGAACAAATTATTGATTCCATCTTCGTAGCTAGCGGACGACCGTTTGATGCCGGTCCTATGAATATTGATATTGATGGAGCACGAGATTATACCGTTTCTCTCAATCTAGGAATTCCGCAGCGTGCTTGGCAATTTGCATCATTAGGAAACGAACGCGATCGCCCCAGTTTATCCTTACCTTTTGCTCAACCCTTCACTTCTGCGATGACCGTGTTTGGCTGGAACGGCGCACGACAAAGTCCCACAAATCAACGAGAACAAGAAGTTAATGTCTTACAGGCCGCAATCCTTAATAATGGCTTGCTCTTGCGCGACAATGTGCGGTTAGGCCTAACCAGTGCCTTCACAAAGCTCGCTTTGTATACGGAGGATCCGACCACGCTCGTAGAACAAACCTATTTACGCATTCTTGGCCGTACACCGGATAAAACGGAGTTGCATATGTTCGTAGAGTTAATTCGCGACGGATTTTCCGAACGCCGGGTCAACGTTTCACCAACAGAACTCGCATTGGCAGCGAACCTAAAATATCAATTACCACGCGGTCTAGTATCTTGGTCCAATCACAACAGCATGAAAGCTAATGAGATTAAGCTTGTTTTGCGAAAAGCTGTTTATCGAGGCGAAGCACCCACGCCACAATTGAAAACGGCTTGGCGTGAACGAATGGAAGATATGGTATGGGTACTATTTAACTCGCCAGAGTTTATTTACATCCGTTAAACACTGAAGCTGTAAACCTTTAAAGGAAGTATTGTGAATCCTGTTACACGACGTCAATTTATCGCGAATTCCATCGCTATGCCAACTGCCGCTTTGGCAGCCGATAGCCTCTTCGCGGAAGAAAACCTTGAGCATATGCCGTGGACCGTCCCCGCCGGAAAGGTCCAACACGTCATTATGATATGGCTCGGGGGTGGATCATGCCACATCGATACATGGGATCCTAACCGCCTCGGAGATGCCAAAACGGGTACAGCCGGATCCTACTATTCTCCGATCGATACAGCCACTGCTGGGACACAAGTGTGCGAACATCTACCGAGATGCGCTAACATACTCGATCGTTTTAACATTCTCCGCACGGTTCACCACGATATCATTGACGAACATGCGGCGGCGACGAATATGGTGCACACCGGTCGTAAAACAACTGGCACAATCACCTACCCATCGATCGGATCTGCTGTATCCTTTCATCAAAAGGCGGCCTCAGAAAAAGCACCACCCTACGTTCTCATCGGATACCCTAACGTAACAAGAGGTCCTGGTTTTCTCGGGTCCAAGGCCGGATTTATGTATCTAACGGAAACCGCCGAAGGTCCAGCTGGTTTAAGCCGCAGCCCAGACGTCAACGATCAACGCCAACGGCGACGCGAATCCTTACTCGCTCAAATCCGACGTGATTTCCTTGCCCGCGACACTTCTGAAGCAATTGCACAATATGATGAAACAATCTCTCAAGCCTTAAAGTTGGCTGGGCCGCAATTCATGAGCGCTTTTGAATTGGACAAAGAACCTGCTGCTTTACGAAACGCTTATGGAGGTGAATTTGGGCAACGCTGTCTGCTGTCACGACGACTTATCCAACGAGGCGTTCGATTTATTGAAGTATCGCATAACTTAAATTTTGTGAACGGCACCGGTTGGGACACTCACGACGAAGGACAACTCAACCAACATATTTTAATTCAAGAACTCGATCACGCCTTGGCAACGCTTGTGACAGATCTCGAGCACAAGAAGTTACTTGATAAAACATTGATCGTTGTTGCCTCTGAGTTTGGTCGCCCAGCGGGTTTCGACGCCGGTGGTGGACGAGGGCATCATAGCAAATGTTTCAGTGTCGCCCTCGCAGGTGGAGGGTTGAATAATGGGGTTACCGTCGGTACAAGTGATGAATTGGGGATGAAGATTGTCGACCGCCCCATTTCCATTGCCGACCTGCACGCCACAATTCATTGGTCAATGGGAACCAACCCGCGAAAACTTATGTACGCTGGTGACCGTCCCGTACCCACAACCGACCAAGGCACGCCCGTTAAAGAATTGTTCGTTTAAACACGAAGTCTTGCTGGGTCCCTGTATTATTTACGAAACTTCAATTTGTGGTGGCCACTCGCCGGATATACACAAAATAGCTCCCTCGCACTTTTCCATTGGGTAACGTCATATACGTCTGCAACTTGGTGGGACCCGCGGGTAGTTCAAGTTGAAATGTGACGGATGTTGGTTTTTCTTTGTCCAAGGCCGCTGTTTCTTTGTGAGTGCCTACCTGGATCGCAGCACTAACAGCATCCATTGGTTTATTAATGTGTTTTGGCCAGCGTCGAAGTTCGATTTCATACGTTCCGGCATGGGTGATGTCGATGGCCCAAAAACCATTGCCCATCGCTCCGCTACGAACATGATTTTGGTGCCACGGTGGCAACCCTCCGACAGCATGCCAGTCATGCGAATGTAACAACGATTCAGGTTGAGCGGCACTGCCAATTCCAATTCTTACAAACTGGCTAAATACAGGTTTTAAACTATTCCACCATTGGTCATAGTCCGCCGTGAGTTTGTTAACCACATCAGGATGTTCACTTGCTACGTCTTGTTTTTGCCCAGCATCTGCATCCATATCAAACAGTTCTTTACCATTGACCAATCGCCAACGTTCGGTCATGACCGCACATTTCCGCAATTTCTCTGGGTTTTCGATGCGTTGTGAATGCACCAGAATAGTCCGATCTTTTGTGGTTGCGTTGTCACCTGAAAGTGCAGCTTTAATACTAATACCATCACGTGAAGCAGCGGATTTATCGCTCAACTCACATAGTTCAGCTAACGTCGGTAGTATGTCAATATGTGCTGACAATTGCTGCACATCGCGGCCACCGCCCAATTTGCCTGCCGGATAGCGAATATAAAACGGAACCCGATGGCCGCCGTCATACTCCGACCCCTTTCCGGCTCGCATGCCCGCGTTGAAGCCTTTCCACTGAGCACCCTTAATCAAGCGATGCCCCATTGCGCTACCGTTATCCGTCGTGAAAATCAAAATGGTGTTGTGGGCCAATTTCCAGTCATCGAGCTTAGTAATTAACCGCCCTAGATTCTCGTCGATATTTTCGATCATCCCATAGAACTCAGCCTGACCGTTTCCTACACCTTTGTCTTTGTAGGGCTGCGAATATTTTTCGTCTACAATGTAAGGACCATGCGGAGCATTAGTTGAAATGTAAGCAAAAAACGGTTTATTGCGATGGCGTTTAATAAAGCTCAAAGCATCGTCAAACCACACGTCTGTGCAATATCCCTGTTGCTTTTCGGGAACGCCGTTGCGCCAATAGGTATCATCAAAATAATCATTGTCCCAATAGTCCGGTCCTTGCCCAACGCCACCACCGCCGTGGATGAACGTATGCTCAAATCCTTGATCTTGTGGGCGGCAGGGATAATTGTCACCCAAGTGCCATTTACCAAACATCGCTGTTTTGTAACCGTTGTCACGAAATACTTCCGCCATGGTGTATTCCTCGGTCGACATCAGACTACGGCCATTGACCGTGTGCCACACGCCGGTGCGAGTAGAATATCTGCCGGACATCAAGGCGCTACGGGTGGGTGAGCAAGTTGGATCCACGTGGTAATCGGTTAAGCGCACACTCTGTGCATATAGTTTATCCATATTTGGCGTCTGGATCATTTGATTGCCATGGATAGCAATGTCGCCATATCCTTGATCATCCGTAATAACTACAATCACATTGGGTGGTGTGATTTGAGCAACAACGTCCTTGCATGTCCCACTGCAAACACTTGCCGACAAAACAGTGATTAGAAGAAAACGCATAGATCTCATAAATTATCGCCTTAAATAATAAAATACACCACAACACATAACACAAATCAGATACTAGATGATAATCACTCCTGGCTTTAGCTTAGTCCCGCATGCCTGTTAGCGCTCGCATGACATAGTAGGCTAAGGTAATGAGCGTCGTCACTACAGCCGCCACATACGTCATGGCTGCAGCGTCGAGCACCTTATCCATACCGACTCGTTCCTCAGGGTAGACAATTCCTGCTTCCACTACAATTTGTTTAGCACGTGCAGTCGCATCGAACTCTACCGGCAACGTCACTAATTGGAATACCAACACCAAGCCAAACAGCGCACAGCCTGCTAGCATCACAATTGAACCGATATTGCTACCGGCGGCAAGCCACATCAAAAGCATCCCAACGATGATGACGCCATAGCCAAGACTACTACCTAACGAGGCCAGCGGAACAATCGCCGATCGTAGTTTCAACGGGCCATAGTTGCGAGCATCTTGAATGGCATGGCCAGCTTCATGAGCAGCAATACCAATGTGCACAACCGAAGTGCCTCGGTAGTTTTCCGCTGAAAGAGCTAGGGTTTTATTCCTCGGATCATAATGGTCCGTGAGAAACCCGCCCGTCTCGGTGACTTGCACATCCTGTAATCCTTCGCGGTCGAGAATCATTCTGGCTGCTTGAGCCCCGGAGTAACCATTCATGGAACGGACTTTAGAGTATTTT
>JAYZBF010000237.1:0-6662 GCA_036338835.1 Planctomycetota bacterium | reverse complement strand
TTGGCTTCAGATTTATGTACCGATGAAGAGTTTATTCGTCGGTTGTATCTAGATGTGATAGGTATCTTACCCTCTCTAGATGAAGTCCAGAAGTTTGCGGAAGACAGTAGCGACAACAAACGCGATTTACTTGTAGATGCGTTGTTACAGCGACCCGAGTACGCCAAGTTTTGGGCATTGAAGTGGGGCGACTTATTGCGGTTGACGACTGGCCAAGTGACAACGGAGGGAGTCCACAAGTATTATCGCTGGGTGGAACGATCACTACGTGAAAACAAACCCTATGACCAATTTGCGTTGGAATTGTTGACGGCGAGTGGCAGCACTTTAAGTAACCCTGCTGGGAATTTCTATCGCACCGCAAAAGATATGAGCGATTGTGTAGAGACGATCTCGCAAGTCTTTATGGGTGCTCGACTACAGTGTGCAAAATGCCATAATCATCCGTTTGAGCGTTGGACACAGGACAACTACTATGGCATGGGCGCATTTTTCAATCGGATTCAACGGAAGAACACCAAACGCCCTAATGAAATGTTCATCTGGGTTACGGACAGCGGCGATGTTATTCAACCGCGAACTGGGCAAAAAATGAATCCTTGGGTACCAGGTCAAGGCGAGATTACAGATTCAGATAAACATGATCCGCGGAAGGACTTTGCACAGTGGCTAACACAAGCGGACAATCCGTTTTTTGCCAAGATAGAGGTCAACCGCATTTGGAGTCACGTATTTGGTCGGGGGATCGTTGACCCACCCGATGATTTTCGCGACACCAACCCACCAAGTAATGCAGCACTGCTGGATCGGCTCGCGAGCGAGTTTGTAGAAAGTGGCTACGACCGAAAAGCAATATTAGCGGCGATGCTCAAAAGTCGAACGTATCAAACAAGCTACCAACCCAACGATTTTAATACAGATGATGTGAAGTACTTTTCACACTACCAACCGCGGTTATTGAGCGCCGAGCAATTGCTAGATGCAATTTGTCATGTTACGGATATTCCGGAAACTTTTAGTGGGTTACCGGTAGGGACCAAAGCGACTCAATTGCCCGCACCGGATCTAGTCAAAAATGACTTTCTTAAAATATTCGGTCAACCAGATCGTCAAACGGTGTGTGCTTGTGAGCGGACCAGTGAATCCAATTTAAGTATGGCGATACAGTTTTTTAACGGGCCACTTGTATATGGCAAGTTGCGAGACGAAACGAACAGTTTCCGAAAAATGATTGACGCGGGGAAAAATGATACGGAGATAATTTCTCAATTGTATCAACGTGCCGTTTGTCGATTACCAAGCGAAACCGAATTACAGGCAAGTTTGGATCATTTAACTTCCAAGGAAGATCGCGTGGAGGCGTTGGAAGATATTTGTTGGGCGATTCTAAACACGAATGAGTTCTTGTTCCAACATTAATTTGAGTTAAATAATTAGTGGTAGCGATTTGGGTAGCTACTTTTATCGGTTAATGCAGAATGAATTGAACAATATGAATAAATCTGGAATACAGTTAGTCGCATTCATTCTTCTTGGCAGCATGTGTTTGAATTTGCAGGCCGAGGAAGTCAGTTTTAAAAGTGCGATCGCACCTATTTTGATCGACAATTGTCTTGCCTGTCATGGGTCCAAGAAAGCCGAAGGCGGCTATCGGGTTGATTCTTATGAGCGTTTCTTGTTAGCGGGTGACTCGGAAGCGGATGCTATTACCGCGGGCAGTCCGGATGAGAGTGAAACGTTGCAGCGAATTATCGCGGAGGATGAATGTTTCCGGATGCCGTTAGAAGGCGACCCGTTATCCGCGGAACAAATCGCATTAATTACCCAATGGATCAAAGAAGGCGCAAAGTATGACGCTGAGGATCCCCAGGCCGTGCTCGCCAGTATCGTGCCCGCACCGACATATCCGGATCCACCAGAGACATATCCACGAAGTGTACCTGTTACCGCGGTTGCATTTAATCCGGCGGGCAATCAATTAGTAGCTGGTGGTTATTACGAGCTTACAATTTGGAACGTTGACGATGGTTCGCTTATCCGACGTATCAAGAATATGGCACAACGTACGTTTGCGATTCGGTTTAGCAACGACGGCAAGACCATCATCGCGGGCGGCGGGTCGCCAGGACAAATTGGTGAAGCTCGGTTATTTGACGCCGAAACAGGTAAACTACATCAGGTGTTGGGAACAACTTCGGATGTTGTTTTAGATTTAAAGCTGAATCCCAACGGAGATAAATTGGCAATTGCTGGCGCGGACGGCGCGATACAGATCTTTAATCTGGCCGACGGACAATCCGTACGTACGATTACCAGCCATTCAGATTGGGTTATGGCTATCGCCTGGAATGCAGACGGAACTCAAATTGCGTCGGCTAGTCGAGATAAAACTGCCAAGGTGTTTGATGTGGAAACGGGAGAATTATTGGTGACTTATGGCGGGCACTCAGAACCGGTCCAAGGTGTTGCATTTCATCCCAACAATGAACTTATATATAGCAGCGGTAAAGACAACAAAATCCACTGGTGGAACAAGTCGGATGGCAAAAAGAGCGGCGAGTTAGCGTTAGGCGGTGAGGTCTTCAAATTACATCATTCGAGCACATTTATTTTTGCAGCTTCGGCTGATAAATCAGTAAGACAACTCGACGCCGCCGGCCAAAAAGAAGTGCGTAAATATGCAGGGCATGGCGATTGGGCGTTATCATCCGCTTTTCATTCGGACAGCAAACGAGTTGCGAGTGGGGGCTTTAATGGCGACATTCAAATCTGGAATGCCGAGGATGGTAAAAGTGTGGTTAGTTTTGTGGCTGCGCCTGGCATCAGTAAAAAAGAGTAATCACCGATTGGTAGCATGGATCTGATTTGGAATGGCTCACCGCAGGCGAAGTGGACTTTGATACTAGCCCATGGTGCCGGCGCCTCGATGCACTCCGAGTACATGCAGTACTTTGCCGCGGAATTAGCACGTCAGGGTATTCAAGTTGGACGATTTAATTTTCCATATATGGTGACGGCAATAGAGACGCAGTGGCGGCGCCCGCCCGATCGAGCACCAAAGCTATTGGCTGCTTGGAATGAAATAATCGAACGAGTTCGCGAGCGGCTCGCTGCGGTGGGCAGCGACCAACGGTTTGCAATCGGTGGTAAATCGATGGGTGGCCGCATTGCCTCGATGTCTACCAATCACGAAGGGGTCGACGCTCTGGTTTGTTTGGGCTATCCGTTTCACCCTCCGACGAAGAAGGACAAATTACGGATTGAACACTTGCCGGATATTAAAGTCCCCACAATGATCTTACAAGGTGAACGAGATACCTTTGGAACTCGAACCGAAGTCCGTGGTTATCGTTTGCCACGAAGAATTAAAATGCGTTGGCTAACCGACGGTGATCATAGCTTCAAACCACGCAAACGCTCTGGGGTTACGCAAACAGAGAATTGGGACATGGCTATCAAATCGATTATTGGGTTTTTGGGTGACCTGTGAGGTATTTATTGGGACGACATTCCCTCCAAATACCCCTCCGCGGTCCAACCGCGTTTTAAGTTGTATGCGACGATCATTGTTTGCAGTGTTTGCGTTTCGAGCCGTGCCTCTGGGTCATCTTGTAGCGCGGAAGTTAGCATTCGGCGAGGCAATGTGTCCTCCTCGGGTGTCCACCCACAGCGAATGTTGAATTCCTTTTTGGCATCAATGATCCCTCTCGCCATGGCTTGCATTGCGGATTTGTCCAGCTCCCAGCCTGTGATAAGGTTCAGGAGTTCTGCTGTTTCAGCGAAATAATTAACGAACACTCCGCGGAGAAATTTACAGAGGATTAGCGAATCCATGATAGCGGCTTTGTCTTCCGTGTCGACGGCAAGCCGCGCGGCGTCGGCGGTACCGTTGCGGCGATCCGCGGTATCAGAGAAGTCGATTTCATAGGCGCCACTACGATTGTGGTCGGCGCCGCGGGTGCCCACGGCGAATCCCAACGACATTGTTTGTAGCGCTCGAGGTTCATAGCCAGGTATCTCCAAGCCTTTAACCTGCGGTGCGAAATCTATGCTGTCGTGTCCGACAATTGCCGCCATCGCACGACTGCCTTGGCGAAGTAGTTTGCCTAGCCCTGTGCCGGAACCGATCAAATCAATCGCCTGCAATAGCGCCTCGGCGTCACCGAAGCGGAGCCATGGCTCATCGAGAAAGCCGCGTTCTACACATTCCATAGCAAAGGCGATGGTCCCGCCCGTACTTATCGTGTCGATTCCCAATTCGTCACAGCGGTGGGATGCTTGTAGTACGGCCTCCGGATCCTGTACGTCACATAACGGTCCGAGAGCGTAGATGTTCTCATATTCAATTCGTACGTTGCGATTCGAGTCGCCGGAGTTGAGGGAGTAGAGGTGAGTGCATCCGATTGTACAGGCCGCACAACTGGAACGTGTTTTATCGCGAGCTCCGCTCAACGCTGCTGGTGAGAACTGCTCGCTATTTGCGAAAGATCCTCGTTGAAAGTTCCGAGTGGGTAAGCAATTAAGGCGGTTAAAGACAAGAAGATTGGCGGCCGTACCAAGTTCTCGGTACTTTTCGGTCGCCGGGCCAAACGACAGTTTGGATAGTTGCTTAGCCCGCTCCACTAATCCGTCGGGATTTGCCCAAGGAGTACGCTGGTTGCCGGCGACGACGATTGCCTTTACATTTTTTGCTCCCAGTACAGCGCCACTACCTCCTCGACCAGCGTGTCGTCCACTGTGTGAAATCGTTGCATAGGATACTTGTTGTTCACCCGCCGGACCAATTACCGCAAAATGGTGTTCTCCGCTGAATTGGTCTCTTAAGCGGGCCTCGGCATCACCGGCAGATAGTCCCCAAAGATGGTCGGCGGGCAGTTTGCGTGTTTGTTGGTCATCGATTACGAAGATGCAAGGTGTTTCCGCCTTGCCGGTGATCAGAATGGCATCGTTACCGCTTCTTTTTCCAGCCAGTGCAAAAGAGCTACTGGCCAGCGAGTCGTTGAGGCGACCTGTTAAAGGACTGCGACTGACAACGGCAAATTTAGCGCTGGTGGTTAACGGACTTCCTACTAAGGGGCTAAATGCGAATACTAACGAAGATTCAGCACTCAACGGATCGTGTTGCCAAGCATCATGCTCGAGCAGTAAATGAGTGCCGAGTGCGGAGCCGCCAGGGAATCGACGAAACGTTGATTCAGGTATAGAAGATTGGCTGCTGGTGCCCGTCGTTGCGTCGACGGTGGTGTAGACGCCATGATATCCAAAGAAACTCATATCATCCTCCCGCGTCGGTAGAAAGAATCAAAATATGATCGCCGTTAACAACTTGGGTATCCAAGGACCTTACAAATTGGTCTCCGTTGAGATTAATGATTGTTTCGCGAGACAATTCGTCTCCAGTTAAACATTGTTCGCCAAACGCAGTGTGCCGCTCAGCGATTTCTGTTAGCACATCCGAGAGCGAGGTCGGAGAGTCGGCAAATGACAATGAATCCGAACTGACCCCCGTCTTTTGTCGGGGTACACCAAAATACTCGATCGTCACAAACATTTGTTGCGGATCCGCTGAAAATTAATTTACGGTCGCTTGCACTTGCAGATGCGACACATGAGAATAAGAGTTATACGCTATCGTATGCGGAAAGTAGAATATTCACAATCAACGATGGCTTGTTCGTTCACGCAATCTATAAGTAAACGTTTTTTAAAGTAGGATTCCCATGTTTAAAATGTCTCATAAAATGGTCTTTGCACTGGCATGCTCCTTTTTTGTAGTCACCTCGATATCAATCTTGGTTGCGGAGGGCCCTAAAATTTCGGATCCTACCAAAGTCGATGCAGATTACGCGTTGCAAGGCGAGTATTCCGGTAGCTTTGAGGACGATGACGGCAATATTGTCAAAGCGGGCGCTCAAGTGATTGCTAGTGGCAACGGTAAATTTCGTATTGCCTATTATCCAGGAGGTTTGCCAGGCGATGGATTTAAAAACGATAAGTCGACGATTGCGCGAGCTGAAGGCGAACTAAAAGATGGTAAAGTGCGTTTTGAGCACAAAGAGCTGGGCGCGGCCGTTCTTAATGACGGACGGTTAGAGTTGTATGATTTGGCAGGCGAAGGTGGCCCGCTGCTCGCGAAAGTAAACCGTAAGAGTTCGACTTTAGGAAAGAAGCCCCCAGCTGGTGCCGTGGTTTTGTTTAATGGCAAAGATGTTGATGCTTGGGAAAACGGAAGAAAAACGCCGGATGGTTTATTAATGACAAATCAGACAAGCAAGGCGCGTTTCCAAGATCATTACGTGCATGTCGAATTTCGTTTACCGTATCAACCATTAGATCGAGGTCAAGCACGAGGCAATGCGGGCATTTATGTTCAAGGCCGATATGAAGTTCAGATGCTCGATTCGTTTGGTCTTGTTGGGAAAATGAACGAATGTGGTGGAGTCTATTCTGTTTCCGATACTCCGATCAACATGTGCTTCCCGCCTCTGGTTTGGCAAACGTATGATATTTATTACACCGCCGCTCGCTACGATAATGCGGGTAAATTAATGACCAATCCATGGATGACGGTTTTTCACAATGGAGTAAAAATTCATGACAAACTTGAATTGCCAGGTAATCGGAACACAACAGCCGCACCGCTGGCGGCTGGTCCTGAAGCG
>JAYZBF010000236.1:0-6200 GCA_036338835.1 Planctomycetota bacterium | reverse complement strand
TGGATACACCTATGCTCACCTGCTGAGCTCGCTGCCGCTGCGTCGTCAAATCGTGATACATTTGTGCGTGCTCGTGGCAGCGCTAGTTACGCTGCCTGTCGTCGCCGACGCAACTTGGCAACCCGACCCCGCGTCCAATCCGACGCTAGCGATTCTGCAGTTACTTCTGATTCACGTTGGCATGTCCTACTTTGTACTTTCCACAACCGGCCCGCTGGTACAAAGCTGGTTTGCCCGCAGTCTCACCGTGGGCACACCCTATCGATTATATGCTTTGTCCAGCGTCGGTTCTCTGGCCGCATTAATTGCCTATCCCCTGTTTGTCGAAGTAATGTTCGATACCACGAGACAGGGATGGATTTGGTCCACAGGATTTGTAGTGTTTGCAATATGCATCACGATTCTCGGTCGAAACTGTTTTCGTGCCGCTGCAGCAACTCAAGATATCGAACCAACTGAATCGACGCCAATCCTTGAGAAAACGCCCCCACGACAACTTCTAAAATGGATTGCTCTGGCCTGCTTGCCCTCCATATTACTGTTAGCTATCACGGATCAATTAACACAAGATGTTGCTGTGACACCCTTTCTATGGGTTCTCCCGCTGGCAATTTACTTGATCAGCTTCATTATTTGTTTTGATCGACCTGCCTGGTTCAATCGCTCTTGGTATGCCGCTGCCACCGCTCTACTTATCCTAGTTCTCAGCCTGCTCTATATTCGCGAATCGGTCGATGCATTTATCGGCGGAAGTTTGCTGCAAACACTGGCGGAGAGCTTGGTCGGCACCACGGCCTTAATGGCAGCTACTCTATTCGCCATTTGCATGCTCTGCCATGGTGAACTGTATCAACTACGACCCGCAAAGAGAAAATTGACTCAATATTACGTAGCAATTTCCGTTGGCGGAGCCCTCGGCGGGCTCTTTGTCTCGGTTATTTGCCCGATCCTCTTCACTCAATACCATGAATTTCATCTGGGACTCGTGATCGCCTTTAGCGCTGCTGCAATCCTGTTGTTGCGATTAATACTTGATAAACCCGCCGTCACACAACTTGCCGTGACACTTCCCGTCGGACTAGCCTTCGGCATTGTGCTCATTAGCCAATGGGGTATGACTCAGACTGACGCCCTTGTCGCCACTCGCAATTTCTACGGTGTCCTGCAAGTCACCACGACCGCAGCGACTGACAACACACCAGGAGTTAAAGAAATGCGTCATGGAAGAGTCGTGCATGGTGCACAACTATTGAATCCGTTATTGCGGCGCGAACCAACGACGTATTATGGGCGCAAAAGCGGCATCGGACTCGTCTTTAACACACTCGATAGCGTCGGCCTATCAGGCACGCCCGCACCTCTAGACATCACGGCGGTCGGACTCGGTACCGGAACCCTTGCCGTCTACCCAACCAACATCGATAGCATGACATATTTTGAAATCAATCCGGACGTCATACAACTTGCTAAGGAACACTTTACTTTCCTCCAATCCTCCGCCGCAAACATAAAAACCACCACTATCGATGGCAGATTAGGCGTAGAAACATTGTCGCGGCACACAACCGATCTGCTCATTCTAGATGCGTTCAGCAGCGACTCCATCCCGACGCATCTCCTGACTGTCGAAGCGTTTAGAATCTATCTCGATCGATTGCGAACCGACGGGGTCATATGCATTCACATTAGTAATCAACATCTTGATCTAACCCCAGTAATAGCCGGTGTTGCGGCTTATTTTGACCTTGGCATACGTACGGTTCAATCGCAAGGGCGGGTAACGCCTACGGAAAGCACCGACGACGCGTTATGGTGTATTCTAACTACCAATGAGATTGTGCTAGCGTCCTTGGATCAACAAGTGTCAGTGACTAAAGTTGCACCGGAAATCGCAATCACACCTTGGACGGACCAATACAGTAATCTGCTGGGAATTCTGAAATGAGCAACCATCACCAAATTCGCACATTTCGATGCCTGTGTGCAATTGTTGTTGCCCTCTCAGTCGCCGCATTAATGGCAGCCGCAAATCATTTCGGAATGCCAACATTATTTAACCGCGCACTGCCCTGTTTAGTTTTTTGTACGACGATCGTTGTGTTCGTGGCTGCCCTAGTGGGTCTATTTGCACCGCAACAACGATTACACGACCCGACAACAACACTATTTCAAATAGCGGCTCCTAGTCTCGATTTGATCGAAACAAATGACAACGCTGGCAAGGATAGCCTAAAACGAAGTGTCTTGTTAATCGGCTATGCATTTTTTACGTTTGCGGTGTTGGCCAGTCGGTTCTATGTTCTTCATCAAGACCCAACCCACAGCGACCCAGCTGCATTCCTAAGGTTTGCCGAAGAAGTGCGCAGTTTCGGCGGGCCTGTCGAACTCGCCAATCAGCTGTATACCGGCCAATACACCCAAGCCAACCAGCACCCGCTGTTGATTGCCATCCTGTCGCTCAATCCAACTTTAACATTTGCCAAATCAATCAGTCTCTTCGCGAGCTTTGCGACATTATTGTTGGTACTGGTACATGTTTCCAAAAAGCATGGCGTCTGGCCAGCAACTCTTGTACTAACCCTGCTCTGTACAAATTCCGCCTTTGTCTATTTTGCTTCGCTCGCCACCTGCGAAAGCCTCCTCATCTTGATCATCACGAGTGTCTGGGTCGTTCTGGATTGGCGATCCTCTAATCCAATATCAATGCGGAGATGGTTTCTCATTGGAATTCTTTTAGGACTCGCATATTTAACCAAGGGAACCGCGCCTATTTTCCTAGCTGGGGTCGTTGCGGGGTGTTTTATAACACGTTGGACGACTATCGAATCCGGTAACCTCAAGCAACAATTAGTCAGTTCGTTGATGGCTGTGCTTGTCGTGTGCGTAGGTTGGGTCGCAGTCGCTCATCCACTGCTGATACGCAACGTCAAAGTCTATGGTGAGCCGTTATACAGTGCGAATCAGGCATTCTTCTATATGGATTCATTTCCCAGCGGAGCCGATCCATTTGGACAAGTTGCAGCGCTGGGCACTCACGAGGAGATACGTGCAGACTATTTAGCAAAGCATAGCTTGGCAGATATGATAAATCGCGCGGTGACAGGTACTGGGTGGCAGAGTTTCATTTTTATTCGTTCACTTGGGCCAACTCCGCTTGACGATAGTCGCGTGCTGTTTGGGATAATATTTTTATTACTTGCAGGCCTATCCCTGCTGCATGCATCAAGGGCGATCAAGACGACACTAGCAATTTGGGTTACTTTGAGTCTTCTGTTGTTTGGTTGGTACATTCCAATTGCTGCTGGGCAACGTTTCATGGCACCGTTTTTGCCGCTACTGGTAGCATTTGCTGGTGTCGGCATGTGGCGTGTCATGTCCTATATCCAACGTTGGCCACGCACGACCATTGTGTTAGTCTTCGGAGCCCTCTGGAACGCGATTTGGCTCGCCTGGACGACCATCACCATCTGGCCGTAGCGTCATTCATGGCCCGAATTTTGACCTTTGTCACCTAAGCTCTGCTGCCACGATTGCAACAATTCCAGTGCTTTCATCGGGGTGAGGTTATTCAAATCCTGCTCTCGGACTTGATCAAGCAACGGATGTTCTTCATATCCGAACAACGACATCTGAGTACCATTCAATGCTTCTTCAGCGGAACCCATCATCGGCACGCTGTGCACTCCGCGTGAGGCTTCCAGATCGGCGAGGATTTCTTTGGCGCGGCGGTTCACCCCACGTGGCACACCGGCCAGTCGTGCTACATGAATTCCGTAGCTTTTATCCGCACTGCCCGCGATAATTTTGTGCAAGAAAACAACCTCGTCGTCAAACTCTTTGACCACAACGTTTAGGTTTGACAATCGCTCTAACTGAGACTCTAAATTTGTCAATTCATGATAGTGCGTTGCAAACAAGGTTCGCGCACGTACCTCTTCGTGGATATGTTCGATAATCGCCCACGCAAGTGAAACCCCATCGTAAGTACTCGTTCCCCGCCCAATTTCATCAAGAATAATCAAACTGGATTCAGTGGCCGTATTCAAGATTCTCGCTGTTTCTGTCATTTCCACCATGAACGTACTTTGACCGCGCGACAATTCATCGCTGGCGCCGACACGAGCAAATATTCGATCCGCGATGCCAATGACCGCTTTCTGAGCCGGCACGAAACTGCCGACTTGCGCCATCAACGTAATCAATGCGACTTGGCGAATATAGGTGCTCTTGCCAGCCATATTTGGACCAGTAATCAACAACAGGTTACTACCCTCGGGATCCGCCAAAGTATCGTTGGCGATGAACGTTCCATCCGGTTCGATAATGTCCAACACCGGATGCCGACCTTCGAGAATCTCCAACACCGGTTGCGTGCTCATTTCCGGTCGACAATACCCACGTAACACCGCTAACTCTGCCAGCGACAACAGCACGTCGAGTTGTGCGAGTTGGTCAGCCGTTTGCTTTAGTGACAGTTGGCAAACTTGCACTTCATTGCGGACTTTCACAAATATTTCGAGTTCAAGTTGCCGTGCGTTATCGTCCGCGGACAATATTTTTTCTTCGTGGTTCTTTAACTCTTCGGTGATATATCGCTCGGCATTCTTGAGCGTTTGCTTACGTGTATATTCCACGGGAACACTGTCTTTGTTTGCGTTGGTCACTTCCAAGTAGTAACCGAACACTTTATTGAATCCAACTTTCAACGTGGAAATACCAATACGTTCCGCTTCTCTTGCTCGATATTCGGCAATCCACTGTTTACCACCAGCCGCCAGTTTCTGTAGTTCATCCAATTGAGCATCAAAGCCAGTTCGAATCATTCCGCCGTCACGAGTGGTCAACGGGCATTCATCGACGAGTGCCTTGTCTAGCAATTCACATAACGAATCGTGGGGGTCGATATTCTCGCGGACATCTATTAGCAAGTTGCATTGACACGACTCGAGATCCTTAAGAATTGGAGGCAATTGTTTTAGTGTTGTACCAATTTGTCCAAGATCGCGAGGACTAGCCCGACCTGTCGAGATGCGGGCGAGCAATCGCAAGATATCATATACTTCGCGCAGTTGCTGACGCACGACGTCGCGCAGTCGATTATCACCACACAGTTCCTGTACCGCATCAAAACGTTGCTCGATCTGGTCACAATCTGTCAATGGGTTTCCCACCCAGTCGCCTAACAATCGCGAACCCATCGCCGTGACCGTCTTATCCATGATGGACAGCAGTGATCCCTCACGGCTACCATCGCGAATCGTGCGTGAAATTTCCAAGCTGCGCCGAGTCGCTTCATCGATTTAAAGCCAATCGCCAACACGATAGGGCAGCAGGTTTTCAAAAAGGTCGAGTGCTGTTTTTTGAGTCGTATGCAAATAATCCATCAAGGCACCTGCGGCTCTAATTGCAGGACGATCATCATCAGTGAATCCAAAGCCATCGAGATGATGAGTTTGGAATTGTCTTGCCAATGCTGTTTCAGCGCTATCGTGTGAGAATGCCCAAGCGGGTCGACGAGTCAGCATAAATTGGTCCACAAGATAACTAGGGATGAATTGGGCATCTTCGTCAATAACAACCTCCGCAGGCCCTATCCTCACGATTTGGTCTGCTAGTTGCCCCAAGGTACAAACGGACGCCAAGAATCTGCCTGTGGATAAGTCAGCCCATGCCAAGCCGATGCGTGCGTCGTTAGGATTTTCGAGTAAGGTGGTTTTACGACGACTATCATCCACATCCTTGACGACGGCCAATAAATAATTACTTTCGCGTGGATCTAACAGAGCTTCGTCGGTGAGTGTGCCTGGTGACACGATACGTACAACTTCACGCTTAACCAGGCCCTTCGCCTCCTTGGGATCTTCGACTTGATCACACACTGCCGCGCGATGCCCAGCTTTGATCAACCGCGCCAAATAACCATCGAGTTGATGATAGGGAAATCCCGCCATCGGGATGGGATTCTCGCCTTTGTCACGACTTGTAAGTGACAGTCCTAGTACACCCGAGGCAATCTGCGCATCTTCGTGGAATAATTCGTAGAAATCGCCCATCCGAAATAACAACAGCGCATCACCGCAGACGGATTTTGCGTCATCGTATTGCTGCATCATTGGGGTTTTGGCCATAGCGGTCGATTTTAACTCGCATTAATAAAAAAAGAAACATGCCAGCAACTGCAACCTATTTTTCCAATAGCG
>JAYZBF010000235.1:0-6194 GCA_036338835.1 Planctomycetota bacterium | reverse complement strand
CAACCATTGGACAACTGTGGGAATTAAATAATGGAGTCCCTCGGTAAGTTCCGGATGCGCGCTAAAACAAAAGACTCGGCCTTTGCCGTAGTCGCAACGAACCGCCGCTGATGTGCCCTTCATGATTCCGTTGGGAGCTCCGTTCTTGGCAATCTCAGAGCCATAGATGGCTAGACTTTCATAGTCAGGTGTTTTTGGATCATCCCATTCGCGTCGAGCCAGTAATGGTCCCTGACCGTAAAAAATCTCCAACTCACTGGATTTGGCTTTGAATAAGTCCTGTCCAGATGGTGACAATTCCAGTTGCACCGTGCCTGTACCCCGTGCCCAATGTTTGCGATCAACCACCTTGGCATCAATGAGATTGAGTGACCATGTATAGTCATTGGTTGCCAAATAGGCTCCGGCACAGACTCCCAAAAATCCACCACCTTGGTTGACGAACTGTCGCACCTGCTGGCGACCATCTTCTCCCAAATCATTCCCCTGTTTGCTGCCACTTCCACCTGGGTGGATCAGCACATCAAATTCATCTAGCTTTCCAGCAACAATATCAGCCGTGGTGACCCTTGAAACTTCAAGTTGTATCTTGCTGGAGTTATCTAGAATCGTCAGCAGATTCGTACAGCTCTTACCAACTCCATCTCCCTCAAACACAGCCACTTTAATTGGGGCAGCCGAGGCCACGGATGTAATAAATAATAGAACGAAAGTGCAAAGTAGTCTCATGAGATTTTTCTAACTCCATCTCCTACAGCAAGGCCCTTGAATATCTTGATGTTCGATTATATTACTTTTTGAGATGTTTGACTCGGATATCTTTAAATTCCGCCCACATCGGACTCCCGGCGTGAAGTTGAAATGCCAAGATACCTTGCAGTAATGCCTTATCGACCTTGTCGGTAAAATCCAACACCAAGCGACCATTCATATAATGCTGAATGTGGTTACCTTTACAAATGATGGCAACGTCGTTCCATTCGTCTAACTTAAACAGCTTTTCATAAGCTGCCGCATCGATCAACGTTTCAGTTACCTTCTTGCCTGATGCATCCCAAGTCGCTTTTTCACCAATCATACAAGTACGACCACGACCGCCAGTAAGTCCACCTTCGTCATAGATGAATCCGGAAACGGACGGAAGAATATTCTGATTGCGAATTTCGTGTTGGTATCCCCGGACTACCCACTTATTTCGAACCTTACCCTCAGTTATGTGGCGACTTCGATATTGGATTCCTGAGTTATTTGTGGCATTACAGCGAAAGGAAAGTCGCAAATCAAAATCCTTCAATTCGCCGCCCGTCCAAATGATGAACGTATTTCCATTTGCCTTTACTTCAGGAGTCGTTTCACCGCGGATCGCGCCGTCTTTAAACGACCACAAACCAGTATAGCCATCCCAGCCAGTCAAATACTTACCAATGAAAATGGATTTCATGCCTTTTGGTTCATCCGGAAGATCTTGAGCCGATACAAGATCAGAAGACAATGCCAATAGCAAAGAAGCCACAATTAGAAAACGAAATTTACGAAACATACTAGAGATACTCCTTGGAGTCGTTGTCAACGCGAGGGTTAATAGCATTACAGCAAAACCGTTATGCTCAAGCCTTCATGGTATTCTCATGACACCACAATCACAAGTTCCGCGTCGCAAATTTTTATCGCCATTCATTTTACAGCGTTTTGAGATAGGCAATGAGATCCGCTAGTTCACTATCGCTTAAACTGCCAGTGCCGTTTACACGCTGCGGGGCGTGGTCCTCAGTTAACACGGCGGCGAGGGATTTTTCGCGGCCATCATGTAACAACCGTACTTTTCGATGTACGCCGAGCAACGAAGGCGTGTTAAAGCCGTCGTATCGATCATCCTCTTCAGTAGTACCCACATCGTGGATCTTACCGTCGGTAAAATGGGGTCCTGAATGACACTGTACACAACCTGTACGGTCGCTTTGAAACAAAGCTTTTCCACGTTGTTCTTCCTCGCTGAGTGAGCCGTCGCGTTGTTGAAACGAATTAGGCGCCGCTTTCAAACTCGCAAAAAACGAAAGTATTGCATCCGCATCTTCTGAGGCTACTGCCGTACCCTGCATCGTCATTGTGAATGATTTATGCATCGCGTCATGCAAATTAGTTTGCCACCCATGCCATGTCCAAGGCCCGGTCCGCGGAAGATTATACAAAGGTATGACTGTTTTCATCGTGTAATTAGAGCCGTCATTCATCGTGTCCATCGCACGTGAATTAGTGCCACCATTATAGTGACAACTGTGGCAACTGTACCATTGATCCAAACTTCGCTGGCCGTCATAGAAAACTTCCATACCGCGACGAGCTAATGTTTTTTCAAGCACTTTGCCTAACGAAATTTCCCGCAACACCTTCCGCGACTCGATATCAACCACTTGAATACTGTCCTTCAAGTAATTCGCAACAAATACTGTACGATTATCATTTGCTATCTCCATGCCCATCGGTCGTCCACCAACATCAATGCGATAAAACAAATCGTCATCAGCAAGTAGACTTCGGTCAATCAGATCTCCAGGGCCACCAACACCAATAAATGGCAACCCTCCACGACGGTAAACCAATAATTCATGAGTTCCAGATGCCGCAACAACCAGACGTCGTTGATCGGGACTAATCGCCAATCCGTGCGGATCGGAAACAGCCTTGCCCGGCACGTCCAATGAAATCGCTTCTCGATAGCTATATTCATCGAGGGCCACTCGAGCTACACGGCTTGCCAACACCCAACCCAAACGGATATTACGAATCGTAATCGGATTCGTTCGATACACCATCCACGGGAAATAAACGTACTTGCCATCAGACGAGCATTGCATGTGACCGATGTTAATTGCGCCGGTAAGTGAAACCTTAAATTGCACTTCACCAAGCTTGGTATCAATCACACATACTTGGCTGCTGCCACTGCAACCCACCGCTAACTTAGATCCGTTCGGCGAGATCGCTAAATATCGCGGCCAGCGGCTTACGCCGATTCGTTTAACAACTTCGCGACTCTGCAAGTCAACTTGTACTACCTCGCCGGCAACCGACAACGCCACATAGGCTTGCTGACCATTGGGAGTAATCGTTGTACCTACAGGTTCAAACCCGACATAAATGGTTCCCCGCTGCACCAAACGACCCGCATCAACACCCACAACCATCAACTCGCCACTGTAGTGGCAACAAACCAATACATGCTGTCCATCCAAGCAAATCGTGACGGTTGCTGGATTCTCACCACAGGCCAGTTCATCAATCACTCGGCCAGATTCAACATCAATTAATGAAATTGAATTGGATGTTTCATTAGCAGAAACGAGCCACGTACCGTCAGCCGATAATGCTAGATCCACCGGCGATCGATGACCGAGTTGTTGTGACAATTGTTGATTGGATACTTGTGCTTCAAGCCTGTTCACAACAGGCTGAGGCACTAGTAAACACGTTAATACGACTATTGCAAGCAATATCAATAGCCATGGCGATGCCGTTTTACAGAGTCTTTGAATTCGCACAGGTAATAACGCCACTAAACAAACAAATATAAAACTAGATATCGCTATGATACCAAATTATTGTAGGTAGCTGCTGTTACAATGGGGGGGAAGCAGTAAAGACTATTGCTTGCCTTTGGCCGTAGCTACTTATATACTTACCGCTAACGGGTAACGGATGGTAGACACGATTTTTCTCAGTCTACTACATCTAACAATACACACTATTTTGTTTTCAAGGAGAAAAAGATGAAACGTTTAGTTGCTTGTGCAGTTGCGGCTGTCATGATGCTTGGTACCACGGTTGTTTCAGCTGAAGAAGTCAAAAGTGGACTTCAAAGCGGCGCGCCAATCGGTGCATTCAATGTAGAGAAGCTTGCTGGTGCAGATGCCGATGGTGTCTCTATTGGACAAAACTTGTGCTATCGCTGTAAAAATGGCGGACGTCCACAAGTCATGGTATTTACTCGTTCCACAGATACTAAAGTTGTAAACTTGATCGATCAGCTTGATGCTGCGATTTCAAAGAACAGCAAGAAGAACCTGCGAGCGTTCGTAAACTACCTTGGCGACGATAAACGTTCGGCAACAAAAGGTGCGAAAGAATTAGCTGGAAAATCAAAAGCTAAGAATGTACCATTTGTTTTGCCAAACGAATATGAAAATGGTCCGGACAATTACGGTCTAAATGCCGATGTTGAAGTCACGATCATTTTGGCAAAGGGCCTCAAGGTCCAAGCAAGCCACGCATATAAAGTTGGCAAAGATGTCAACGTAGATGCTGTCGTTAAAGATCTTTCAAAGATTTTAAACTAAGCAGACTACGCTATTGCGTTCAATATAAACGTGTCAGATAAGCAATTATCTGACACGTTTTTTATGCGCGATGGTTAATCCGAACCAGAGAATACTACTGTCGCTGTGGGGCAATGGTATAAATAAAGATAATAAACTGTCGTTACTTTTCACACACATCAACTTGAATCTTCAAGCTGTGAAAACGCAGGTTGCCCATGAACACGTCATCTTCTCAATCTAATCGCCCACCGACGAAGCCGCATTTGTCGCTGAATCGACGTCAGTTGCTGCAGATTGGCGGAGTCAGCATGCTCGGCTTGAATTCGTTCGAACTGGAACAACTACGAGCCAATTCCGAAAACGAAGAAAATCAATCTGGCTATCAAGGAAAACACCACGCTTGTGTTTTTATTTTTTTATTCGGCGGGCCAAGTCACATCGATCTGTGGGACATGAAACCAAACGCACCGGCCGAAGTCCGTGGAGATTTTAAACCAATCTCTACCAACGTTCCGGGTATCCAAATATGTGAACACCTTCCGCAACTAGCCGCACAGATGGACAAAATCACGCTGCTCCGATCGATGCGGCACAGGATGCCAGTCCATGGCCCCGCCTGCAGTGAAATGTATACTGGTCGAGAATATTTTGGCCCACCCACAACCGATCAAGCCACGCCCGAAGATTGGCCCAGTATCGCTTCTCTCGTATCACGATATAAAACTGCTGCTAATCAATTACCGCCTTCCATCATCCTACCTTTGTATTCCCAATTCATTGGTCAAAGCAAACGTATCGCCGGTCAATCGGGCGGACGGATGGGAGATGAATTTGATCCTGTTGTCATTCAATGCGACCCCAGCGAAACCGATTTCAAGGTACCAGGATTTCAAACTCTCCCCTATGTCGATGCACAGCGACTAGGACAACGACGAAGTTTGCTTCAGCAACTACAGAAACAGCATCAAACAATCAAAGGTGGATTTGGATTACCTGCGAAAACCTATTCCGAACATGTTGATATGGCCTATTCGATGCTTCATCAACCAAGTTTTCGCCGAGCGTTGGATCTGCAGAAAGTGCCGGCAAAGAGCCGAGAACGATATGGACAAACCACTTTCGGACAGAGCCTATTGTTAGCGCGTCAACTTATCGAATCTGGCATCTCTTTGGTCACCGTTAATTTTGACCACGAGAGCAAACACGATAAACGTTCTCCCCTGTGGGATACACATCACGATAACTTTGCCAAACTCAAAGATCCGCTATGCCCACTGTTTGACCAAGCGTTCTCAGCATTCATTGAAGACTTAAGTGACAGTGGACTACTGGATTCAACACTGGTCGTCGCTACTGGCGAATTTGGTCGAACACCCAAAATCGGACAATTCTCTCAAAATGCAATGACCCTGAAAACGGGTCGTGACCATTGGCCACATGCATTTACAACTCTAATGGCAGGAGGTGGAGTAAACGGTGGACGAGTCTATGGTCGGACGACGGATGACGGAGGCTACGTTGCTGACAACCCCGTTTCACCTGCCGACCTAGCGGCCACGATGTTTCATCATTTGGGAGTTGATGCAACTGAACAATATGATGATCACTTCCAAAACATCCGCCGTGACATCTGCTTAGGCAAACCAATCATCGGACTATAAAACGTATCCACTAATCATCATCCGCGTCACCAAAAACTAATTGCAGGTGCTTTAATCCTCGACCGTGAGCTCCCGATAATTTTATCGGATACGGTGTCTTCCAACCTTTGACATCGTGCCAGATGAAACGGTTTAGATTGTCTTCATCTTGCTCAGTCTTCATGCCGGTTCGTTTGATCGGCACCGTAGCCAACACTTCCCGCCAATGCTTTTCAAG
>JAYZBF010000234.1:0-10340 GCA_036338835.1 Planctomycetota bacterium | reverse complement strand
AAGTTATGCCCTCGGTTCAGGCAGTTATCGAGATTTACTGTCGGATCTTTTTGCTTTCTTATTTTGCAATATTTCTGATCCAACATCGCGGCAGAGTTTTCACTACTGCCTACAATCCAAAACTCCACAGGGCCATAGTTCCCCCAGGCCTTTGCCGCTATTTGATACCACTTTTTGGTGAGATCGATCTGGAAATTTGTAACATCATTCGCAGCATAAAACTCAGCCGAATCCTTGATGGTCTGACCCCAAGTGTCTTTTTTTTGATCTGGTTTAGGTTTTTCTGTAACCGCCACTGCCGCAGGTTCCGCCGAATGAGTGATACGGCTCGCGACGTTCGTGACCCACAATGGGGAATATCCCGTTAGCGCTATCAATACTAGGTAACTAAGTGGCCGTCGCATGAACACCCTCTATAAAAGAACAAGTAACGTTGCCAAGCGATTTTAACCCACAACATGGCCACGTGGTAGGAATGGGTAATTGTTTTTGAACGTCCACGTAATGACGGATGTGGTAGAAACTGATATCTTGGACAACAGGCACAAGACTAGCAAATCACGTATTCAAGTTTTTATTTGCGTTGCCTATAGTCATGCCTTCACACCACGATCGTTTCTTCATTGTTCACGTTAAGAAAAGACCCATGAAAAATATTATTGTCAGTTTTACGCTGTTGTTTGTTTTGCTTATCGCGCCACTTACGGTAGATGCTCAAACTACCACGCCGCGGGTTGAAATTCGGAATAACGACCGCATCGTGTTTATTGGAGGGAATTTGGCCGAGCGTTTTCAATATTTTGGTTATTGGGAAGCGCTGCTTCATACAAAATTCCCAAAACTAAAACTATCCGTACGCAATCAAGGGTTTACGGGTGATGAAGTGCGATTCCGACCCCGTTCACTTGATTTCGGTGCACCGGATCAGCATTTGACTGACGCCAAAGCAGATGTCATTTTCGCGTTTTTTGGATTTAGTGAATCGTTCCGAGGAGAGGCAGGATTGAAGACTTTCTCCAAGGAATTGGAGCAATTTATTACGCATACGTTATCGCAAAAATACAATGGAAGTACGGTACCCCGTCTGGTATTGATATCGCCCATTGCTCATGAAAAATTAGACACGCGGAATTTTCCGGATGGAACGGAAAGTAACCGTAATATTGCTTTGTATACAGCAACGATGGAGCGGGCGGCAGAAGCGCATCAAATACCGTTTATAAATTTATTTGAGCTAACTCAAAAACTTTACGCTCAAGACAATTCGTACTACACCTTTAACGGGGTGCATTTATCGGATCGCGGACACAAGCAATTCGCCCCCTACTTTATGAGTGCTTTATTTGGCTCCGAACCACGCTGGACTACCCAAACAGATAGTATCCTGCGCGAGGTACAGGAGAAGAACTTTAACTATTTCCATAAGTACCGAGCGGTCAATGGATATTATATTTACGGCGGTCGTTCGCGGCGGGACCATGGCAATCCTCCTTATACCGATGCGTATGTTATTGAGAATGAACGCGCGAAACTTGTTGAGATGGCGGAGTTTGTAGACCAAAGGATATGGAAAGTTGCTAACAATGAGAAAGTTCCCGCTCAGGTTAATTATGACGCGACCAGAAAATTGTATGATGTGCCCACGAACTTCAATACACCCGTCAATATCCTTCCCCCCGACGAAGCCAAGAAACATTTTCAGGTAGCTGATGGTTATGAGGTCAATTTATTTGCCAGTGAAGTCGATTTTCCAGACTTGAAGAATCCGGTTCAGTTTACGTTTGATGCACGCGGGCGTCTGTGGGTAGCCACCATGCAAAGCTATCCCCAGTATTTGCCACCCAACAAGCCAAACGATAAGCTGCTGGTTTTTGAAGATACCGATGGTGATGGAAAAGCGGATAAGATGGAGGTCTTTGCGGACGGTTTGCATTTACCCACGGGCTTTGAACTTGGCGACGGTGGCGCATATGTCGCACAGGAACCCAATCTCGTGTTTCTTAAAGATACCAACGGCGATGGCAAAGCCGATGTTCGCAACATCCTCCTCGGCGGTTTTGATTCAGGTGATTCCCATCACGCAATTGGGGCTTTTACCTGGGGCCCTGGTGGCGGTCTTTACCTCCACGAAGGCACGTTTCACATAACCCAAGTTGAGACCCCTCGTGGAACCGTTAGAAACGCTCATGGAGGTGTCTATCGTTATGATCCCACGAACGGGCTGTTCCAGACATTTGTACATTACAACTTTGCCAATCCATGGGGCCACGCATTTAATCGTTGGGGCCAGAACTTTGTCGCGGACGCGTCCGGCGGGGCAAACTACTTTGCAGCTCCGTTTTCCACGCGCGCTCCAGAGTATTATGGGCAGGAGGATTTCGGACCTTTTAAGTTTGTCTACGCCGAACAGATGCAACAGTTTTTGAAGAAGCGAGTACGACCCACCTCTGGCTGTGAATTTGTTTCAAGTCGCCATTTTCCGCCTCAGGCCCAAGGCAATTTTCTGCTAAACAACGTTATTGGTTTTCAAGGGATTTTACAACATACTGTCAAAGATGCTGAATCGGGGTATGCGGCGACTGAAATCGAACCGCTTTTGTTTTCAGCAGATCGAAACTTTCGGCCGGTGGATCTGCAGTTTGGGCCGGATGGGGCATTGTATGTCGTCGATTGGTTCAACCCTCTCGTGGGGCATATGCAACATAGTTTGCGAGATCCTAATCGAGATCATTCCCACGGCCGGATCTGGCGCATTACCTATCCATCACGCCCCTTGATCAAGCCAGTGGATATTGAGGGCGGTTCCATACCGCAATTGCTGGAATTGCTAAGAAGTTATGAAGACCGTACGCGGTACCGGGTACGGTTGAAGTTAAGAGAGTTTCCCGCGGCGGATGTTGCTGCTGCAATCGAGTCATGGGTGGCCGCCTTGGATCCCAAAGATGAGGAAACGGAACATCTCAAGCTGGAAGCATTATGGGTATGCCAGCATCACAATCAATACGATGGGATCGGACTAAAATTGCTGCGGGAGTTGCTGGCGTCGGCTGACTATCGAGCACGTGCTGCGGCGGTACGCGTTGTTAGTTTCTGGCGGCATGACGTCCCCAATGTGTTCCAGTTGTTACGCACAGCAGTTCAGGATGACCACCCGCGTGTTCGACTAGAGGCCGTCAGGGCCTGCAGTCATTTCTACGAGGGCGAAGCCGCTGAGGTAGCTCTATTGGCTTTAAATGGGGAACAGGATTATTATATCGAATACGCGCTGCGCCATACGATTCGACGCCTTGAACCTTCCTGGCGAGAGCTCGTTGGCTCAGGACTCCCGTTTGCCGAAGACAACCCAAAGGCGATTCAATATATTATCGACCGAGTGGCGACACCGGATCTGATCAATATGGCCCGCAGCGAATTGGTTTTCAAGCAATTACTAACTCGCCCAGGAGTTGTGCATCAGTATCGTCACGAAGCGCTGATGGGACTGGCGGAATTAAATGGAACTGACATGGTCTCGGAGTTGGTTGATGTGGTCGTTCGGTTGGATGAAGCGGCGGATGAAGAATCAGAACAAGTGTTGACTGATTATGTGCATATGTTTCGCATGACGGAACCGGCCATGTTGAAAATGAAACGCGTCGAACTTGCAAAATTGCACCGCAGCGGTAAAAAAGCTGTGACCCGACAACTCGCGACGGCCGCGGTGATCGCGGCTGATGGCAGTGCAGAGAATCTCTGGATTCAATCTCTGAACAACCCAAGCCGATTCCGAACCGTGCTCGACACGATTCCCATGATCGCGAATGATCAGGTTCGCGAAACACTCTATCAGCGTGTTGCGTCAACGATTTCGAAACTTCCGGCGGCTCTGTCGGAACAAATCGCTGATGATCAGGGCGTGAGCGCGCGGTTTGTTCGGATTCAAATCCTCGGTAAACAACGTGTTCTGACGCTCGCTGAAGTTCAGGTGATGAGTGCTGGAAAGAACGTTGCGTTAAATAAGGTTGCAAAACAATCGACTACGGACTTCAGCGGTGTTGCGTCGCGGGCAGTCGATGGCAATACGGACGGAGCGTATGCCAACGGTTCGCAAACGCACACATCCATGCAGAACAATCCCTTTTGGGAAGTGGATCTAGGTCAGGAATATCCTATTGACGACGTGATCCTCTGGAATCGCACGGAAAATAGCGGGACATATGTCAGTCGCATGGATGGTGTTGCGGTTACGGTGATGAACGGAAACCGTAAGAAGGTGTTTGTGTCCGCGGCTCAAAAGGGGCCCAATCCCAGTGTCAAAATTTCTGTGGGTGGTGCTAACCCGCGTGTTCAGATAAAACGGTCAGCGGTAAATGCCCTGAGTTATATAACTGGCCATGATGTGGACGCATTCCACAGACTTGCCCCGTTGGTAAGTGACAGTGTTTACAGGGCATCTGCGATCACGGCTATCGGTCGGCTCAACGGCAGCCAATTTCCGAAAGAACAGATTGCTACCCTGCTCACGGAATTAATTCGATATATTGAGTCGGTTCCGGCGACGTCCAGAACTCAAACCGAAGTGATGGATGCGATTCAGCTTGGCAAGGATCTTTCTGGCCAACTTGGTCGGGAGGCAGCGGTTAATATCCGCCGGCGGCTCGCTGATCTGGCGGTGGACGTGATTGTGATCCGGCCGATTCCCCATCGTATGATCTATGATCGCCCTCATATTTATATCCAGGCAGGAAAGCCGGTGGAGATCGTATTTGAGAATGTGGATATCATGCCGCACAACCTGATTATCACCACCCCTGGGGCACGTGAAGAAGTCGGCATCCTGGCGGAACGACTCGGCTCGACTCCACAGGGATTTGCGAAACAGTTCATTCCGGATACGGATAAGGTCTTATTTGCTACCGGCATGCTTCAGGCTGGTGAACAGCAGCGTTTGCAGATTACGGCACCAACGGAACTCGGCGAATATCCGTATGTTTGCACTTTTCCTGGACACTGGAGGACGATGTTTGGTACGGTGCATGTCGTCGCAGATATTAGTGACATTCCGCTTCAGGCGACAGCGCCTGTTAATCCTCACGGTGATATGCCTCAACGCAAATTTGTACGGAAATGGTCTACGCAGGACATCCTTAACGCAATCAATTTGCTCGAGTCAGGTCGAGATTTTGAGTCGGGTCGCCAATTGTTCACGCAAGTTTCCTGCGTGGCGTGCCATGCAATGAAAGGTACTGGAGGTAAACTCGCGCCAGATCTGGTTGACTTGCAAAAGAAACTCGCTGACCAAAAAACCGATGTGGCTAAAATTGTGGACGCGCTGGTTGTCCCGTCAAAAGAGATCGAAGCAAAATATAGAATTCAAATCGTGGTGATGCTCGACGGTAAACTCCACTCAGGAGTTGTCGTGTTTGAAGATGAAAAGATATTACGTTTGTCGGCTAATCCACTCGAGAAGAATGTCAAAGTGGTCGAGATAGCTAAGCAGGACATTGATGAACGCGAGGAATCAAAAGTCTCAATTATGCCCGAAGGTTTGTTCAATACGATGACACGTAATGAAATTTTTGATTTGCTTGCCTATATTATCAGCGGAGCCAATCCGGAACATCCCGCGTTTCGGAAATAGAAGCAGATGTAACAAAATTTAATCGTCTGTAAACCAGGAAAGCTTTAGGATATTCCGCACGGGCGTAAAATTAAATGTCCAATTTCTCGGTCGAAGTGCGGAGTCTTAATATGTGGGGGGATCTTATTATCCACATTGAAAAAAGACGAAAAACGTCTAAATAGACTGGTGTTTACAGGGTCGTGGAACGATTCACGCGTTGTACACTAAATTTTAGGTCTAAGGCGGCCAATGTTAGAGCAAAAAATCCCCCAAGTGTTTGTACGTCTATCGATATACATCGGTATTTGTACGTTGCTTGGTTGCTCTGTTGCAGAGCAGCGTCGTGAGGCAGATGAGTCTGCCTATTCCATTATTAAGGACGCTAGCACTGATGCACGTTGGAAAACTACGGACTTCAATGTTGTCGACGACCATCGTAGTCGTTTCTTTGATCCCAGTAATCCTGACGAAATCCCGATGCCTGTCGATGACCCCGCGTCAGGTTATTTTATGAAAATGGTCCACGGTATGCCTGGGTCAAAAACGTGGGACAAGCACGGAACGATACGCGAGTATGAAAGTCCAGACTGGCGGACACTGCTCTCATCGTATAACTCTGTTGATGACGCCGGGGCCATTAAATTAAACGTAGATTCCGCACTTAGGTTAGCGTATATTCACTCGCCAGCTTATCAGACTCAGGTGGAAACACTGTATCTTTCCGCGCTGGACGTTACGGCTCAACGATTTCGATTTGATACGCAATATTTCGGCGGCTATGACACCAATTATCGACATCGCGGAAATATCAATCCGGCTGGATTTGGAGTCGATCCCGCAACCGGTGACACCGTAACCACATCCGCCAGTCAGGGCAGAGAAAGTAACCGCCTAACCGTTGGCAGCAACCCAACCGCACAATTTAAAAGACAATTTTCCACCGCCGGCGAAATAGTGGCCGGTTTTGCGAATTCGTTTGTATTTGAGTTCACCGGTAACGACGCTAACCTCGCATCCTCGCTGGCCAATTTTTCGATTGTGCAACCATTATTGCGTGGTGCGGGTAAGCACATTGCGTTAGAAGGACTGACGCAGTCTGAACGAAATCTACTCGCCAATATTCGCGCTCACAGTCAATACCATCAAGGTTTTTACACTAGAGTCGCGATTGGTGAATTGGGTGTTAGCGGTTCTCGCCGAGGTAACCCGTCAACAAGCGTTAAATCATATGGCGGACAGGGAGGTGTGGGAGGGGTTTTTGGACTGCTGCAACAGTTGCAGCAAATTCGAAATACCGAGGACAACCTTAGCTTGCAATTGAGGACACTAGATCAATTGGAGGCGTTATTGGATGTGGGGGTGATCGACATTGTTCAGGTAGACCAATTCCGCCAAAGCGTGCAACGAGAGCGAGCTGCTCTGCTGCAGTCTCAGAACAGTCTTGAATTGTCCCTCGATCAGTATAAAACCGGCACTCTAGGCTTGCCTCCCGATGTCGACATTGCACTAGATGATTCATTTATAGAACAATTTCAATTTGTTACCCGCACAGGAACGAACGTTCAGGACGCGATTTTGGCAGCGCAGGATAATGTGGGGCTACTTCCGGAAGATATTGCCCTTGAAGACTTACAACCGACAATAACTGAACTTACAAACCTTTCTCAGCGAGTTCGCATTCAACTAGATGAGGTTGAAAGAGATTTGTCTCGACTTGATGATGCGTCTGCTACTCGCGAGTCGGCGATGAACGACACTGAAGTGACGGATTTTGCTGAGTTAAAAGCCGGCCTTCGCTTCACGCTTAATACGCTAAATCTAAAACACACAGTGGTGGTTGACGACCTCGCTACGTTGCGTGCGGAATTACCGACGGTAACGTTAGAACAGTCGTTGCGGCGGGTGATTGTTTGGCTTGGAGAAGTGCTGCGTCTTACCCAGCGAAGCGCCCTTATACAGGCCCGTGCACGCCTTGAAACGATAACCGTAGACGCCTTCGTGTTGGATTCTAGCGACGCATTTCAAATCGCACTTCACAATCGGCTGGATTTTATGAATGCCCGAGCTGCCCTTGTTGATCAATGGCGGCAGATTCAGATTAGCCAGAATCAGCTCCAGTCTATGTTGAATCTAACCGCCGGAGGTGATATATCGACGGCGAAAAACAACCCAGTGAGTTTTCGCGCTCCAACAGGAAGTTTGCGATTGGGCTTAGAGTTTGACGCACCGTTCACGCGTCTTTTGGAGCGTAACGCGTATCGGGAAACACTAATTCGCTACCAACGCAGTCGTCGTGGTTTTATTCAATCACAAGACTCGTTGCATTTGGGATTGCGTGCACTGATTCGTCAGATAGAGCAACTACGTAATAACTTAGCAATTCAACGGCGCGCTGTTGCCATCGCCATCCGCCGAGTGGATTCTACCCGTGCTAATTTGTATGCGCCGGTGCCTTCTCGACAACCGGGTCAGCGAGTGGCACAGTTTGGACCCACTTCAGCAATTAATTTGCTGTCCTCCCTCTCATCCTTGCGGGATACACAGAATAGCTTTTTAAGGGCATGGCTAAGTTACTATGCAGCGAGAATGCGGCTGATGCGGGAGTTAGGCATCATGGAATTAAGTGACACCGGAAACTGGGTCGATCAACCCCTGCCGCCTTTAGATACCTTGCTGCCTGAGGACGTAAATGCACCAGTGGAAACTCCAATAGCTGAATCGGAGACCCCAGAAACTCTCGGCGAACGATTTCACAATCGAATCCTGCGACTGCAAGCGAAGATTGAAAAAATTGTATCAGATCGATATTACAGCACGGATTGAAGAGAAACCTGCCCATGAATTCAAATTACAACTGCAAGACCCCTTCAACATTTTTTATGACCGACAACCGGATTTGAACTTTTATATTGTTATAATCTAGAGACTAGTGTTCGACATTTGGAGGTTTATCGTGACAAACGAAAATTCTCAGTCTAGGCCGCGCCTAACGATGCGCTGGATTAGTAGGTGCTTTATTGCCACGTGTCTCGTTGGCTTCTTGTCATGGGGCATTTATTATGGCTCCACGATGGTTATCAAGACTCCAGTTAAGGAGTTTTTGACGCACGAAGTAGTGCGTGGAGATGTGCTAGTCACTTTGACGGAACAAGGAGTGCTTACTAGCACTGATAATACTGAAATCAAATGCAAGGTGCGCGGGCGAAATACCGTTACGTGGGTCATTCCCTCGGGAAGCATCGTTGAGAAAGGCGACGTCTTAGTTCGCCTTGATACCAAGGTGATTGAAGAATCCCTAAGCTTGCAAAAAACTAACGTTTTTGAAGCGACAGCGACGTTGGCAGAAACTGAACAGAACCTAGCCCAGATAAACTTGTCGATCGATGCCTATGAAAGTGGGGATTATCTCGAACGATTGAATACCAAACAGACGGAGGTGGTAATTGCGAAATCCAATTATGCGTCGGCCCTAAAATTATACGGACATTCGAAGTTGTTGTTTAAGCGTGGATTTGTGACTGAACTTGAACTTGAAAGCAATGCATTTACGGTCACTCAAGCAGATCTCGAGCTCAAGGTTAAGCAGACCGAACTGTTTGTTTTAAAAGAGTACACTAAAGCTTTGGAACTTGAGAGGATGCGTGGCAATTTAGCCGGGTCGACGTCCAAATTCGCGGCGGACCAAGCTGGGTTGCAAACGGATATTGCGAGGCGCGACCGCGCTGCCGTCGAACTAGAAAATTGTACCATCGTGGCGCCCAAATCGGGGTTGGTGATTTATCCTACGGCCGCCGCTTGGAAGGATACGCCGGATGTTGCCGAAGGGGTGGGCGTTAGCCATGATCAGGTACTACTGATCATGCCTGTTCTCGAAACAATGCAAGTCCAAATTGGCGTCCACGAAGCCGTTATTGATACCGTTCGCCCCGGCTTGACTGCTACGATAACGCTGCCAGATGACGTTGTGGAGGCAGAAGTAACTGATGTTGCCAATATCGCAAAACCGTTGGGTTCGTGGTCCGCAAATGTGGTTAAATATGAAACCGTTATTGAGCTACCGACAACTCCAGGTTTAAAACCAGGTATGAGTGCTGGCGTAGAAATTCTAATTGCGACTCATAAAGATGCACTCTCAGTACCTGTCTCGTCGGTCGTCGACACCGCGGCAGGTCCGTTCTGTTGGATATCTACCCCCAATGGACCGAAAAAGCAGCAAGTGATTCTCGGGGATAGTAATGATATCTTTGTGGTGGTTGTCCAGGGGGTCAAAGAAGGAGATCAGGTTTTCCTCCACCCTCTTGCTGACATAGAGGAAGCACAGGACGATGTCGGAAAATTCCTAAGTCAGTCCATCCCCACCGACGCTGGACGTATTGTACGGAATCAGAGTTCCCGAGCGAACATTAGAGGGAGAATTCAATGAACGAAGCATCTACAGAATCAACACGATCACGACTCCGACCCATCCTGCTTATTCTTTTGGCAATCGGCTGCGCGGTTGTCGGCGGGTCCGCATATACGCAGGGGTATTTTACACCTGCTGTAGAAGACCCATTCGCCCATGCGTTGACCTATAAAGTAATCCGTTCCGACATGGTAATCAATGTGTCGGAGTTAGGGTCCCTGGAGAGTTCCAATAATACCAAAATCGTTTGCCGCGTACGTGGGCAAAATACGATCACGTCCGTTGTCGAAAGTGGCACTTACGTCAAAAAAGGTGATACCGTACTGACTCTTG
>JAYZBF010000233.1:0-8806 GCA_036338835.1 Planctomycetota bacterium | reverse complement strand
CGCTGTCCACGCACGAACACCCCATCGTCGACCCCACCCACTCACAAACGGATTAAATTTATGAACAAGCAGACATGCTTCCGCTTGATTGTAAATCAGCCGCGTCGCAAAATAAAAAACGGCGACTTATCGTTATAGGTCTTTGTGTAGGCGGGCTCATCACAATCATTGGCTTTGTCGTTTTTGGTCGCGGTGAAGATCCGCATCAAATCACACAACAACCTAACGCACCTACTCAAAACACTGCTGAACAATCAGAACAAATTGTAACTCCTGCACCAGCAGACACTGTTGCGGAAGTTATCCCAGTTCCTCCTGAGCAACCCACACTGCCAACCGAGGCAGAACCAACGACTAACGAAACAACGGACCCAACTCCGCCACCCGAAACGAAGCCACCCACTCCAGAACCAGAACCTCCTTCCGCAGTTCCGCCAGGATTTGAAGCTACCGCAGAGACGTCTACAGAGACCGGGGATTTAAACAACATCCTCTTAGATGTCGCGCCGTTTTTGGGAAACAGTGCCAACCCGATTCTGACAAGTCCCGAACGACCAGCTATGCCTAATCCCGTCAGTAATCCACAAGCGGCAACCGAAGTTAACATTGAAGCCGGATTATCGTTCACTGTACCGCAATTAATCATCAAAGAGGAATTGCCGCTATTCCAGTTTTTCTATCTTGTAACGACGCTAGGTAACTTTCCTGTCACCGTCGATTTACAGTCTTTGGAACTCTCAGGTACGTCGCTGTTCAGTCCCGTTTCGATTTCTGCAGAAAATCAAACTTTAGCGGCAATTTTAACCAACGTTTTAGATCCGTTGGGGCTGGCGATGGTCCAGAATGGTGGTCATGTCATCATCCTACATCAACGACATATCAGTCCCGACGTTCTACGAATAGATATTCCGTTGGAACGTATCGAAGAACTGGGCACTACGGCGGTTGAACTGTCCGATATCGTGAACCAATCTCTGGCGGATCCACAAAAGCCAATCTCATCAATAACCTCTGGGGACATCGCCGACGAGTCAACGGGAGTAACAATTCAAGGCGACCAACGTATTCAGGATAAAGTGGAACGATTGTTGCAACGCATGTTACAGTCAGAGAAACGACAAGCGATCGATGGTCTGGCAAACGAACGCGATGCGTGGGAACAATATCAACAAGATTCATCGTTGAACTTCCACCGCAAAACACCACTGGTTCGTATCTTGGCATATCTCAACAGCGAGACTGGACTCCATTTTCAAGTGAATTGGGATCAATTGTGGAAAGTTGGCTGGACACCGACGAGTCAAGTCACACTCGTAACGGACAATGAAACGCTACTCAGTGGCTTAGAGCAACTACTAACCTCTAACGGCCTGTCGTTTATTGCACGGGCAGACAATGTTCTTGAAATAACTTCGGCAAAACATGCACTCGAAACAAATCTGATCAGTTTTTATGATCTGACCAAAACCGACAAAACACGTCGCGATGCCTTGCTCAAGACACTGCGCGACATGCAACAAACTATTGATATTCGCATCATCGAAGAAGGCCCTGGCACAAATACAATCATCAGTGCACCAGCTCCAGTACATCGCCAGATCGTACAAATTATTACGCCCGCTAAAGCTGTCATTCCTAATAAGTAGGGGTTGCCAGT
The DNA here is from genome assembly GCA_036338835.1 of Planctomycetota bacterium. Classification (GTDB taxonomy): domain Bacteria; phylum Planctomycetota; class Planctomycetia; order Pirellulales; family Pirellulaceae; genus UBA721. The sequence continues at coordinate 7,149 of JAYZBF010000233.1, read as the reverse complement.
TTTTATCGCTTGTGTGTTTCCCACGACGTATGACATAATATATTCGTAGGTCGCATACCCTCATAATTTACTGCTTGTTTTTCTAGATAAAAACACCCCATGAAAATCCGCTGTCCCAATTGCCAGTGTCTCGCTGAAACGACACATGACTCCGCGCTGGATAGTATTCATTGCGATCAGTGCGAGAGCATTTTTTCAATCTTCGATCAAGACAACCTAGAGACGCTCGAGCATCAAGGTCGAATGACCACTAAGATCGGTCATTTTGAACTGATCGAACAACTCGGTTCTGGTGGATGCGGCACGGTATGGAAAGCGAATGATTTAGAACTCAAACGTACAGTTGCAATCAAGATTCCTCGCAAACGGTCCATTGGAAGTGATGGCGAAGAGCAGTTTCTGCGAGAAGCTCGAGCGGTCGCTCAGCTTAACCACGAAGGAATCGTGACAATTCACGAAGTTGGGCGCGATGATGATCGCTTGTATATCGTGAGTGATTATGTAAAAGGCGTTGACCTTTCCGAGTGGTTAACCGCTAAAAAAATGTCGGCTCGAGAGGCCGCAACGCTGTGCGTCGCCGTTGCCGACGCTTTGCATCATGCGCATGAGAAGGGTATTGTGCATCGCGATCTTAAACCCGCCAATATCATGCTCAATGTGGACAACACGCCGTTAGTGATGGATTTTGGTCTCGCCAAACGTGAAATTGGCGAAGTTACCATGACGATGGATGGGCGTATTCTGGGTACACCTGCCTATATGCCACCTGAACAAGCACGAGGCGAAGGAAATCAAGTCGATCGGCGAGCGGACATTTATTCGCTAGGAGTCATTCTTTATGAATTGACGACCGGCGAGCGTCCATTTCGCGGTGCGGCCAAAATGTTGATGCAACAAGTCGTAAATGATGAACCAACTGCTCCTCGTAAATTAGTGGGATCCATCGAGCGAGACATGGAAACGATCATTTTAAAATGTTTACAGAAAGACCCAGCAAGCCGCTATAATACAGCGTTCCATCTTGCTTCAGACTTGAAGGCTTGGCTTTCCCACGAACCAATCAAGGCTCGGCCCGTCGGGGTTTTCGGGCGAATTCGGCGATGGCGAAAACGCAACAAAGTCATTGCCAATTTGACACTGGCATTTTTTGTCATGCTGATCATGATGTTGGTGGTCGTATCCTCTTACGCCATTCAAACATCTAACAAAGCAGCAATACTGAATGCACAAAACATCAAATACTTGGCCGCTCAAGCAGAAAATGCTCGGCAAGAGGCGTCCATCAAGTTGGTTCTGGAAATGATTGCGCAAACATCCGAACAAGATGGCAAACTGGCCGATGAAGTGTTTTTTGAAGCCGCTTTGATAGCTGCCTTTGCGACAGATGACGAAGAGTCCGCTGAGAATGCTATTTCGCTTATCCGCCGCGCAATGCGAGCAGGTGTTTTTGAGGATCCTGCTATGTTAAAACGCCTTGAAACTGAACCGATAGATTCGCTACGCAAACGCGCCGATTTCAAAGCTATCCTGAAGGAACTCGCCGAATAGGCAAGTGACCTCCCGACTGCCTACGTGCTAGTCGGATTTTTGGGGAAGAGCATCAATTGCCGCTCGACGCTCATCAGCATTCAACACACCGTCACCATCGAAGTCATACTTTCGCATCAGCCGCGAAGAATCCAAGCGGTTTCGTTTAACGTTCAAGGAAAAAAGTCTGCGAGTACTTCCCGAGCGTTGCCGCAATTGCTGTAACGCTTGGCGTGCTGCTGCTCGTTCCTGATCATTGAGAACTCCGTCACCATCTTTGTCAAATCGCTGAATTACTTGCGCGCCACTCTCCCGCCGCGCGTTGGCCGCGGGTTCGCCACTTGGCTTGTTCGTCTGCTTGCCGTTGTTGTCTTGCATTTTTCGCTGTAATTGTGGAATTGCTTCTCGCATACGGGCAAGCTCAGGAGCGTCCAATCGGCCATTTTTATTGATATCGTACCGCTGTAACATCAACCGATATTGCTGCTGCCGCTGCTCGGGCGTCATGTTTTGACGATTATTAGGCGCTTGTGCACTACACATCGAGGTCCAGCAACTCGACCCAACTACCAACGCTATTGCAATCATTATTTTCTGCATCTAATTCTCCAATACAACCCACTAAGCGTATACTTAGTTCTTACTTGCCCCGTGGTTTCTTTACTATTAAACAACAGTCTGACGATAAAGTTGCTACATAACAACATATAATCTTAAAAACCATTCTTCCCAATTAGATTTTGAGAAAGCAGAATAATTAAACAAAACCTTCCAGTAATTTAGGTGTTTAATATCCCCATAGCAGGGGCACTCATTACAACCTCGAGAGAATATAGGTTATGAACTGCTATTCACTATTCTTACGATACACTATGACAAAACGCCTAATCCCAGTTCTTTTTCTCGCCGTGTGGTGTTTCACACCGTTAGTCAGTTTTGCTCAATCGCCAACGGAAGTTGCTCGAAAAATTGACGAACTGTTGATCAGCGAAACAATCGTTTCTCAAACTAATATTTGTGACGATGAGACATTCTTAAGACGCGCCTTTTTCGATATTGTTGGGCAACCCCCGTCTCTTGAAGACGTACTCGTGTACGGACTTGAACCGAGCGTCAATAAACGGTCGCTCCTGATTGCATTTTTATTATCGGATAAAACTTATGGTGAAAACTGGAGTCGATACTGGCGAGACGTCATTATGTATCGCCGCACGAACGATCAATCTCTACTTGGAGTTCCTGCATTAGAATCTTATTTGACAGATGCATTGAACAGTGGTGTGAGTTGGGATCGAATCGCTGCAGGTTTTATAACGGCCACAGGCGATATCCAAAAAGACGGCCGAGCCGTTTTCATAGCGGCCCAACAGGGACGTCCGGAAGAGACCGTCTCAGAGATTTCACGCATTTTCTTGGGCATCCAAATTCAATGTGCTCAATGTCACGACCATCCAACCGATCGTTGGAAACAAGAACAATTCCATGAATTAGTGGCCTTTTTCCCTCGCGTAGCACTGCGACCACAACAGGAACCGCGGTCATTCATAGTCAATGCTACCGATTTTGTTGGCCGTCGTCGAACTCCCAACGCAAACAATCGATTTGTAGGAACATTGGAACACACGATGCCCAACCTCGTCGAACCAACTCAACCTGGGGAAGTGATGGCACCTAAGTTCTTTGTTTCCGGACAATCACTACCCACCGGTACGACGGATGCTGTGCGACGTGATGCACTGGCACGTTGGATCACCTCGCCAGACAATCCGTGGTTCGCAAAAGCGGTAACCAATAGAGTATGGGCAGAACTGGTCGGCGAAGGGTTTTATGAACCCGTGGATGACATTGGGCCCGACCGCACACCGTCAGCCCCAAAAACAATGGACTACCTTGCCACTGAATTTACGCTGTCCGGTTACGATCTTAAATGGTTGATGCAAACGATTATGAGTACCCAAGCGTACCAACGAAGCAGCCTCGATCGCCGTAATTACGACCAGATTCCCTTCCAAGCGAACACGGTTCAACCACTAAGGTCTGATCAATTGTTCGATAGCGTGATGAGTGTTTTTGAAATTTCAGACGCTGACAGCGAAGGTACCGGACAGGGACTTAGACGCCTACAATCACCGCGCAACGTCTTTGCCGGTGTCTTTGGATACGACCCGAATGACCCACGTGGTGACGTCACTGTTTCCATTCCTCAATCACTGGCCATGATGAACTCGACGTTCATCAACGAACAAATCCAAGCACGGCAAGGAACAATGCTTTATCGATTATTACAAGAAGTACAATCGGATCGCGCGGCCGTTCAGGAGTTGTATTTGCGCGTTTTTTCACGTCGTCCCAACCGCAAAGAACTAAATACAAGCCTCGCATATATCAAACAAGTCGCCAATCGTGGGGAATCCTTTGAAGATCTCCTGTGGGCACTTCTAAATTCCGCTGAGTTCAAAACACGCAGATAACCGAACCAATCGCTACTCGAAAGTTTTACAGGGGCTTTCCGAGCGGCACCAATTCCAGTGAGGTACGAGCAGATGCCAACCAATAAAATCAACCGCCGCTCTTGGCTGCAAACATCCGCTATGGGATTGACGTCCGTAGCTGCCTGGAAATCACCGATCATTGCCAACGCAAACACACTGCGTACGAATGCTAAAGCATGTATCTTGCTGTGGATGGGCGGCGGACCCAGTCAGTTCGAAACGTTCAGTCCCAAACCAGACCACGCAAACGGTGGTGAAACTACGGTAACAAGCACTGCAGTTTCTGGGATTCAAATCAGTTCACAATTACCAGCAACCGCAGCGGCAATGAAAGATATCTGTCTCATCCGATCAGTGCATGGCCCCGAAGGTAGCCATCCGCGGGCATCTTACGTTTCCCACACCGGATATTTGCCAACTGCCAGCGTCAAGCATCCCTCGCTAGGTGCTCATGTGACACATCACATCGGAGACCAAGAATCTGAACTCCCGTCCTTCGTGCATATTGGCCGCAGCCGCGGGGTATACTCCGCTGGACTCCTCGGAGTGGAATACGATCCATTTATTCTCAGCTCGGCAAACCAAATGCCGGCCAACACAGAGTTGTCCACATCGAAAGATCGTTTCACTCGACGATTAGGTCTGTTAGAAAATCTTGAAAACGACGGATCGACTGAAGGGTCCAGACAATTTGTCAGGGCCAACCGCAATCTCTATGGAAAAGCATCTCGACTTGTGCTGAGCCCTCAAATGAAAACCTTCGATATTACTCAAGAACGCAGTGACGTGCGTTCTTCCTACGGGAACGGCAATTTTGCCGCTGGCTGTTTGATGGCTCGCCGCTTGGTCGAAGCGGGCGTAACATTTATTGAAGTTGCATCTTCGAATTGGGACACGCATTTTGACAATGCCTCACGTAACAATACCCTCTGCCAAGAAGTCGATCAGCCCTACGCACAACTACTCGCGGACTTAAAGCAGAGGGGACTACTTGATACGACGCTCGTAATTTGGATGGGAGAGTTTGGTCGAACGCCTCGAATTAATAGCCGCGCGGGGCGCGATCATTACCCGCGATCATTTAATGTGGCTTTAGCGGGCGCTGGAGTGCAAGGCGGCCAAGTCATCGGCGCCACCGATGCCTCCGGAAATAACATTACGGATCAACCTGTTTCCGTAAACGACCTGTTGACAACTATCTATGATGCGTTGGGGATTGATTCCTTCCACGAGAACATGAGTCGTATCGGTCGGCCAATCCGGATCGTCGAAGATGGTGAAATCGTCGATGGAGTGTTCTAGTCAATGCTCTGTAAATAAAGACATTTGAGCGTCTTGCCTAAAAAAGAATGAAAGATTTTAATTAGTAGGGGTAGTCCCGACCGATGCTATGCCTATAATACCGACGAATGTTTAAACGTACCATTTATCAAAAACAACGATACTTTTAACGTATAAAAATGATCAACTGCACAGTAAATTTTGCGTTCTTTTTTAGCTACCCGTGGCAACGCGGGGCTAATAGGAATGCGTAGTTTATTCTGCAAGTTAACAAATCGTTAACAGAAAAACAAAAAAACATCCTAAAGCCCCGATGAAAACAGTCATCGGGGCTTTTTTCGTCTACTTATAAAACAAGGAATTTGGTATCTCATGACTATATCAAAAACACTGCTTGAAGCAGATTTTAAAACTCCGGTCGTCAGAGTGCAAAAAACAGTAACTAAGCACCTTAACAAGGGAAGTATAGAAGGCATGATTGTTGTAATGAAAAGTGGCGCTTCGGCCGAAGAAATATCCGCAATGGCTCTACGAGTTGAATCTCTAGGATTGAAAGCTCACATAATTAAGGGAACCGAACGAACGGTGATTGCCGCCGTCGGTGAAAAGCGGGAATCCACCAAAGACGCGTTAGCAGCGGGGGCAGGCGTAGCCGAGATTCTACCGATCCTCGCGCCGTACAAGGTTGCCAGTAAAGAAGTTAAACCTGATCCGACGATCATTACCGCAGGCAGTCTCGTTGTGGGCGGTAACAAAGTTGGCATGATCGGTGGTCCTTGTAGTGTCGAATCGGAAGAGCAGTTAATGGAAGCAGCTCGAGCGGTGAAGGCCGCGGGCGGGACCGGCTTACGCGGCGGAGCGTTTAAACCTCGCACAAGCCCCTACAGTTTCCAAGGAATGAAAGAAGAGGGATTAAAAATATTAGCAAATGCTCGCGAAGAAACCGGTCTAGCCGTCGTGACGGAAGTTTTGGCAACTGAAGATGTTGATATGGTTGCATCGTATGCGGATGTTTTGCAAATTGGTGCACGCAATATGCAAAACTATCGTTTGCTAGAAGCAGTTGGCAATACGGAATGTGCTGTCATGCTTAAACGTGGTGCATCAGCAACAATGGATGAGTTTCTGTTAGCTGCGGAATACATCATGAACGAAGGTAACGCAAGTGTGATGTTGTGTGAGCGAGGTATTCGCACGTTTGAATCGCACACTCGCTTTACACTACCGCTGGCCTCAGTAACCTACCTCAAAAACAAGACGCATTTACCAATCGTGATTGATCCCAGTCACGGCACGGGTCATGCATACTTGGTACCGGACATGGCGGTCGCTGCAGTAGCCATCGGCGCCGATGCGTTGATTATTGAAATGCACCCTCGGCCCGAAGAAGCGATGAGTGATGGCTATCAATCCCTGACACCAGAACAATTCGCAGACACCATAGGTCGCTGCCGTGTTATCGCCGACGCCATCGGCAAGCAAATATAGATGCCGTCGAGGCACCATATTTATGACGACCGGTCGTCGTTTGCAAATCTGGGGACGGTTTCTGCGAGACGCAGGAGCTGATTGTATTTAGCTAAGCGTTCACTGCGGACGATCGAACCGATTTTGATTTGATCTCCCGCGGCTGCGGTGGCAAAGTCCGCCAACGTATCATCTTCCGTTTCACCACTGCGCGCCGACACTATCAATTTCATCCCAGCTCTCCGCGCCACAGCCATCGTTTCAATCGTCTCACTGATCGTCCCAATCTGGTTCACCTTGACCAACACACTGTTCGCAGCACCGCACTCAATCCCCTTTTTCACTCGTTTCGCATTGGTCGTAAACAAATCGTCACCCACAA
>JAYZBF010000232.1:0-6597 GCA_036338835.1 Planctomycetota bacterium | reverse complement strand
TAATGTTATAAGAAACCCATGAAATCGTTTACCTCTAACCTACTTCGTTGCTGCGTCTGCTGCCTGCTACTTGTGTGTGGTTGTGATTCCGATCCAGCACCTAATCCAGACACCATCGGCAACACATCCCAACCAACTACTACTGTTTCTCTGAATCTTTTCACCGAAATCACCACTGAAGCTGGCTTAGATTTTAGACACTACAATGGCATGACGGGTGAACTCTATTTCCCGGAACTGATGGGTTCGGGCACCGTCTTCTTCGATTATGACAATGACGGAGATTTGGATATTTATCTCGTGCAAGGTTCGCTTTTAGGCCAAAACACTACACTCAAAGATTCCACCTACCCACCTAAATCCGAACCACGCGATCAACTCTACCGCAATGACTTCTCACTCGACGCTGCCGGTAAAACCACCATTAAGTTCGTCAACGTTACGGAACAATCCGGCATTCGTGCTTTCGGGTATGGCATGGGGGTCGCCGTTGGTGATTTTAATAACGATAGCTACCAAGATTTGTACGTCACCAACTGGGGTGAAAACCAGCTATTTCAAAACAATCAAGATGGAACATTTACAGATGTCACCCAACGCGCCGGAGTTGAATCTCCGGAATGGGGGACCAGCACGGCGTTTGTCGATGTCAACCATGATGGTTGGCTTGACCTCTACGTATGCAACTATGTCACATTTGGGTACGACACCCACCGTCCCTGCTATCATTCCAGTGGTGCGGTTGGCTATTGCGGACCACAAAGCGAAACGCCGGTTTCCGATCGCTTGTTCATAAACAATCAGGACGGTACTTTTCAAGATGTCTCCGCTCAATCCGGAATCGCTCGAGTTTCGGGACCTGGACTAGGCGTTCTCTGTCGCGACTTCAACCGAGACGGATGGATCGATATTTATGTCGCTAACGACGCGGCAGCCAATCAACTGTGGATTAACAAACAAGATGGCACCTTTGCCGATGAAGCTTTGCTGCGTGGTTGTGCATGCAATGCCGACGGACTCGTTGAAGGTAGCATGGGTGTCGATGCCGCTGACATTGATGGGGACGGTGATGATGACTTGATCATGGGGCACTGGGCCGAGGAAACCAACACGGTTTTCATTAATCTCGGCGATGGCAATTTTGAAGATCAAACCAAGGCATTCGGCTTGGGGATACCGAGCATCGGCTACACCGCCTTTGGAACGGCGTGGTTTGACTATGACAACGATGGCTGGCTCGACCTATTCATGGCCAACGGAGCCACCAATTTTGTAGAGAAACAGCAACGCAGCGGACAAGAATACCCGTTACAGGAAGTAAATCAATTATTTCGCAATAAAGCCGGAAGTCGATTTGAAGACATGACCGAAGTCGCTGGCACGTTATGCGAAGGCGTTGAAATTAGTCGCGGTACCTCCTTCGGCGATATCGATAATGATGGCGATATCGATATTTTAGTTGGCAACAACACGGGTCCCGCACGACTGTTCCTCAATAACGTAGGTACCGAAAATCATTGGCTGGGAATCCAACTCACCTCCCACGAGTCAACTGCTCCTGTTGTGCAATGTCGCATTAAGATCGAACAAACAGACCAACCCGTGAAATGGCGCGTCCCACGCACTGACGGTAGTTATTTATCCGCGAATGATGCTCGGGTCGTCGTTGGCTTAGCAGATTGCAATAAATCGGCCACGGTAACGGTTTATTGGCACGATGGGAGTGTCGAGCGTTGGTCCGACCAATCCGTAAACCAATATCTGACACTGCGGCAGCAAACTGGCGAGGAGGTGGCCAATGGTCCATGATCGTCGGTTGCCAGTCAGGTCATATCCCAAACATCTAGCAACACTAGGGTTGCTACTATTGGTTCTCATAACTGGCTGTGATTCCAAACCAGATATGCCCAACGGCGTACAACTAATTGAAAAGCCGGCACTTGGGAATCTAGACCCAGCCGCGCAGAAAACACTTACAGCGCTAACGCAAGAGTTACTACAAAGTCAATCTTTTGAGGGAACACCACTAACGTTTCCAGAACTCGCCAAACAATATGCAAATGTCGGTGACGCTTTTCAAAGCTACGACATTATCGACCAAGCAATTGTTTGCTACCAAAATGCCATCATCCTCGATAAAGCAGCACCGGCGAAATGGCATTACCACTTGGCTCAATCGTTGCGCAAACACGGCGAGTTTGCGACCGCTGTTGCACAATATAAAATTGCAATCACACTACTAAACAAACAAAAAGGTACCAGCAAACAAAAACTTGCTGCGCTGTTCCGCTTAGGTGAATGCCAACTAGAACTCACGCTGGACGAAGATGCTCGCTCTTCCTTTCAAACAGCATTAACGGTCGGGCCGAATATCGATGATGCAGTCTGCCATCTTGCCCTAGGAAAAACATATATGCAGAGTAACCCGAGTGCAGCAATTACCCATTTATTGAAGGCATTGGAATCATCACCACGAGCGACCAACGTCCATTACAGTTTGATGATGGCTTATCGCAAAGTAAAAAACATGCGACAGGCCAAGTACCACCAGGAGCAATATCAAAACGGCGAAGGTGTTGTCGCGCTAGCGGATCCTTTTCAAGCACGACTCGAAGAGTTGAAACACACCTCGCGATCTTTCCGGATTCGCGGTGACAATTATTTATTCAAACAGGGCAACGCTACAGCGGCACGCGACAACTACATCAAAGCGATTGAACTTGATCCCGCCGATCCAACGTTGTATTTAAATCTGGGTGTGGCTTATTTACGATTAGCGGACAATGAAAATGCCAAAGGCTGTTTTGTGAAGGCCTTAGAGCTAGCGCCAAAGAATTCTCTAGCACTCGCGAACCTCGGCATCATTGCTCAAGCGGCTGGAAACGCGGACGAAGCAATAAAGTTGTTGAGCCAAGCAGCAAAACTCGGCCCGAACAACCATATCATTTTGGCAAAATATGGCGATGCTTTGTTTGCGAAAGATTTAATAGAGCAAGCATTACAGCAATATCTACTGATTATCCAACGCGAACCTGCCAACCACGAGGGGCTGGCTTCGGTCGCCAAATGTTACCTGCAGTTAGGCCAATTCTCCCAAGCGCAAACACACCTCGAGTCAGCACTGACTATTTATGAAGACGATGTGCCATTACAACTCATGGCAATTCTTGCAATGTCCGCTCCAACAGATGAATCCAAACGCAATCCTCTCCAAGCACGTCTACTATTAGAGAGTATCGACAGCAATAGTTTTCCGGCGGAGCATGCTGCCGCGAGCGGCATGGTCGCTGCAGCCGCGGGTGATTATGACAAAGCGATCGCACACCAAAATCAGGCAATTAAGCAAGCAACCGATCAGCAGCGAACAGATCTACTGCCGCAACTCCAAGCAAATCTACTGCGGTACCAAGAACAAATGCTGCCAATCGTTAACTAGCGACACCTCTAGCTCAATCAGCAGCTGCGGCGGCGACAACCTCAGCGGCGTTGTCATTGAAATAATCTCGACACCCACTACAGCAAACGTAATACGTCTTCCCGTTAAACATCACGGGAATCGTGCCTTTGCCGCCTGACACAATACACTCAATCATTGTTGCACCACCGCCGAACATGCTTCCCTTTCGAGTCGACCCTAATTCACCCAACCGCGTGTACAGCGTTCCCGTTAATAGTTTTTCATACATCACAATCATGCGTTTACCGGCGGCTACAATTCGAATCGAAATACGACCCACCACTTGATTCTGTGGATCCTTATTTACTAGAACTAGACGGCCACTGTCGTCAAGCTTGCCCGCAAATTGCAGCTCAGCACCTTGGGGTGTTTTTACAGTTGCCACAAACGCACCCTGCTGTTCGGCAGCTCGCAGTTCCAATTGCCTGACAAACTTGCCCTTAGCGCTTTTCTGCACAATGGCTGCGCCCTGTTTATCAAATTGCCACACCCATTCACTCTCTTCAATCCAAGCGCCCTGCGTTGAGCCACGTCGCACTTGACCTGCCCCTTTCCATATTCCCACATAATCTTGCAGTGCCGCGAGCGATTTCTTACCGCGCGATTGATCTTCGACTACCTCGAGTCCACCGACATTCGTTGCTACGAACAAAGCGGCCAGTGCGGACAACCAAATATTTTTTCTCTTTGCGGTCATATTTAACCTCATTCAAATAACACAACGCTCGCCGTAAACCCATGCATATGATTTTCGCCGCCAACTGGGCCGATTTCACCTTGAGCAAAAAACCCAGCCAATGGAATCTCACCAACCGTCTCTTTTATAACCCCAGCATCATGATCGGGTTCCGCAAACAATCTGGTACCACGGCCATTACAGGTAAATACTAACCCACCTTTGACTTCAGCGGACTCATTTTTTGTCAGCAATTGTCGTAATTCGTTGCTGGCTGAACCCTCGTCGCGGACTTGAAATTGAACGGTCTGCCCTACCTTGAAATAATCATTGACAACAACAGCTCCACGGTCGGTATCTATACCCATCACATTACGAATTAAGAAATCCCCCATTTCGTAATCATCCTGATACTCACTAATAACGCGGCCCAAGAAGAACCCGTTACTCATTAAATCCTTGTCACTGGTCGGCAATTTCATAAACATTTCTTCCAATACCGTCATTGCTGGTTTTCCACCCAGCTCAAGAACCATATTCTGCTCGACTTTCGTGACAACCAGCCGATCTCCAATGGGTCGGCAGCCTTGGGAAACAACACTATGCACTTGGACTCCACCATCGATGAGCAAACCAGCAGCCCCTTCGCAACACACGGTGCCGTTAACTAAAACTAGATTTTTCCCTGGTTGTTGAAATCCCGATGCCATACCACCTAGCACTCGCAACTCCGAACAATCTTCTGCTAATTGAGACAACAACAGATCGGCAGGAAAGCTAAACGGTTCACCTAGGACAATCAACGCCGATTCTTGACGCACAGTGATGTGCTCAAATGGCAATTCTTCCGTGCCTGATATAATTCCACCATCGGCAACACGCTGCAATAACAAATGGGCCGTTTCAATTTTTGTGTCCGGTAATGCAGCAGCCCAGATTGTAATCGCCGGGTCCCCTTCAATTTCGCGACCACCACTGACAATGCTGTCGCCCACGCACCCAATCATATTGATCGGCTGCAACTTTTCTTGAATCGCATCCGCTATTTCTTGAAACTCGTCTGCAAAATGGGGAGATGCAAATACAATCGCAATGTCGGGGGAAACGGCGATGTCTGCGATAAGCGCCTGACAACACTTTTCGACTTCCTCGGACCAATTTGCGTTGGTTATCAAAACGTTACTAAATTTGTTGGCCATATGATTATTATTTAGTTGTAAGGGGAAAAACAAACGGCGGAAGAACGCGTGTCAGTCGGGGTAGTTATATTGTTCGCTGTCCGGATTAAAATCATCGTTGGTTAAACCAACATTAAGTTTGATATCTGTATAAATATATTCTTCCGTTAACGGTGGTTCTGCCCCATCAGTCTCCGGCCACATCCATGACGCCAAGCGAACAGGGATATTGCGTTGTAAATCGATGTCGACTTCAACAATGTGAAAGATGAAATGTTCACGTTCAATTGGATGGACCACTCTTATGCGACGACAAGCAACACCTGCCGATTGTACTTCGGACAACTGTACTTCGCATTCACCATATTCTCGGTCGTGCAAAGCATGTTGAATCAATTTTCCCATCAATCGCTGGATGCCAGTTTCCGCAATCGAATAGCGACTACCCATCATCGCAATAAAACCATCATGTGGCTGGATAACGCGGAATCGACTTAACAACCCACTACCTTCGTGCGCTGTAATTTTATTTTCATTTTCCCCAGCGACCCAAATCACCTCACGCCCACGGACGCCTGCCGGTTGGGTGAAAAGGACGTACACCGACAATGGTTGATTTTCCAGCTCATTGCGAATTTTCGCTCGTAAGCGGTTCGGTTCGGTCAGAACATCACCGATTCGTTCTTGGCGGGTCAAGGTAGCTGTGTAATCCGTAATGGATTCGTTTATATGTTTCAATGAATCGCGCGCAAGCAATAACACCGAATCCATTGGGTGTTCGTTCTTCGGTAATTCCTCGTCGCTTATTTGCTTAACATTTTTGGTATGTTGATCGTGTTTACGCTCATCGGCTTCACGTTGTGCCTGCCGATTGCGTTCAATACGGAGATTGTTAGCAAACCACCCGCCGGAAATTACAAAAACCACCAGCACTAGCAAACTAATTTTCTTTGCGCGTGACATCTTAGGTTTTTCAAACGATGGGTCCACAAAAATATCTCAATAGTAAGGGTAAAACAGGATATTCCAGAGTACAACACATGATAACAGATATCGACCCTAAGTCATCCGCTGGGATTGTTGTGAGGGATGAAACGAAAAACAAACTGCAGGGATCCTCGCTACGAGTTTAATGAAAACCAATAATTTGGTATCTTCATAGGTAGATAATCAATTGCACCAACCTGATTGAAAACTATGTCATCTAACAAAATTCGCTGGGGGATTATTTCCACAGCTAAAATTGGTATGAAACAAGTCATACCGGCAATGCAACAAAGTGAATA
>JAYZBF010000231.1:0-13450 GCA_036338835.1 Planctomycetota bacterium | reverse complement strand
CGAAAGGAAAAGACGCGTTCTTTGGCTCGTGATTTTTCTTCATCTCGCCGCGCTCCACCAAACGCTGCATCAAATTCGTGTTTGTCGAGCGCCTGTTTGAGCCCTTCGGTCTTCATCACCGTCGTGTGTTTGCCACTATGTTTGAGCGGGTCGATGCCTAACGCAACACCCTCTTCATTGATGTGTACGATGACTTCTAACCCTAGTTCCTTACGGGCATAATTCTCGCGAAATTCAATCATCTCGCGGAACTTCCAGGTCGTATCCACGTGCATCAACGGGAAAGGTGGTTTAGCCGGATAGAAGGCTTTCATGGCCAGATGAACCATCACCGATGAGTCTTTTCCAACGGAATAAAGCATCACAGGATTTGAAAATTCAGCCGCTACTTCACGGATAATATGAATGCTCTCTGCCTCAAGCTCTTTTAAATGGGTAAGGTTGTATCCGCTCATCTATTTATCGTCTAAGTATGGAATTGTCGATTGAAATTCGAGTATAAGTCAACGCCTAGGTTTCGTCTATGCGCAGAACTGCCACTGAGAGAACACGTAGGGTTCAATTCCAACCATTGTGACCGCCTGTAACGGAATTGACGATTTTGTAGGCCCCAATCGCGTTAACAATGCTACCTTAGCTCGCGTGCGGCGGCTCGGCTTTATGAGCAGACCACAGTTTCAAAATCACACTTTCAGAATCCGTACCAAGCATCGGATACGATTTCAATTTCCGTAATTCAACATCTTGTAGCGTGCCGCGGTGGCGAGCAGTTTTGCGTTCCTCCGTCCAAGCAGGACCCTTGATGGCTAACAGTTGGCCAAACAAGTGCCAATATGGAGCGAGCCATAACCCCATCTTCCAAAGCGGTCCCACCGCACGGCAGACTAAAACATCGTAGTTGAGATCGTTCAGAAGGTCTTCAACACGTGCGTTAATCACGGGTACAGGCAGACTCAATTTGGTGATCATGTCATCTAAGGCGACTGTTTTTTTGGAAACCGATTCACATAAACTAACTTGTAAATCTGGCCGTATAATGGAAAGCGGAATCCCCGGAACACCACCACCGCTGCCAAAGTCCAAGACTTCGATGCCAGTTTCGATTAAGTCCGCCAGTTGCAGTGTATCGAGAATATCACGAGACACGAAGCGATCAAAATCAGTGTGCCGAGTCAAGTTAAGCTTTTCATTCCAATCCCACAACAACTGGCAATAGTCCTTGAGCATTTCGGTCTGATATGGCTCTAATGCGATATCGTGTTTCTCAAGCGCTTCCTCTAATGTCGCAGAGACTGGCTCTGCTGGGGTCGGGACACCTTGCTCTAAGTGAGCAGACTCTGCATCGACCTCGGAGTTTAATTCTGAATGTGGTTCGTTCACGTTCTCTTTGCCATTCACCGTTTGAAGTTTTGATTAAGTAAAGTCGGCTCTTTGTTGTTTTGCATCCACACTCGTTTCCTTACTGAAATGGAAATCTCCAGTGGTGTCATGCATTGTGAACCCTGTTTGTGCTGTTGGCTATGTCCTAAACGTTCAGACAGCAATAAAAGGGTCGCAATAAAAAAGGGGGTGACCATCACCATGACGGTCACACCCTTAGATGTATATCATTGGTTACCGATTACAGTGCGTTACTGAGCACACTGCAATTCCAATGTTTAGGCTTGCTTACAGGTTTTGATAATCGCTGCGGCGACCTTGTAGGGATCCGCGTTCGATGCTGGCCGACGATCTTCAAGTCGACCTTTCCAACCACCTTCGATCGTTCCTACAGGGATGCGAATGGAAGCGCCTCGATCAGAAACACCATAACTAAATTGATCAATAGCTTGTGTTTCGTGAGCTCCGGTAAGGCGTTGATCATTATCAGCGCCGTAGACACTAATATGACGATCAATCTCTCCACTAAATGCTTCACAGATCTTGGTAAAGACTGCTTCGTCACCAGACTCACGCATAGCCGAGTTCGAGAAATTAGCGTGCATACCCGAACCATTCCAGTCCGTATCGCCAAGTGGCTTAGGATGCAAATTAATGGCGTAACCGTATTTTTCACCAATTCGTTCAAGCAAGTAACGAGCAACCCAAATTTCATCTCCAGACTGCTTCGCGCCCTTAGCAAAAATTTGGTATTCCCACTGCCCGGCAGCAACTTCAGCATTGATACCTTCAACGTTGAGACCGGCTTCAAGACACGTATCTAAGTGCTCTTCGACACAGTCGCGGCCAAACGTATTGTTGGCACCAACACTACAATAGAATGGACCCTGAGGTCGAGGGAAACCGCCTGTTGGAAAACCTGGTGGCAAATCTGTCATGACGTCCCACAAGAAATATTCCTGTTCAAAGCCGAACCAATAATCGTCATCGTCTTCTTCAATCGTCGCACGACCATTGGATACATGCGCAGACCCGTCTGCATTGAGAACTTCTGTCATGACCAAGTATGCGTCATGACGGCCTGGGTCAGGGAAGATTGCGACTGGTTTCAATAAACAATCTGAATCAGCACCATCAGCTTGTTCTGTAGAACTACCGTCAAATGACCACATTGGGCATTCTTCGAGTGTACCACCGAAGTTACTTTTAATTTGTGTTTTTGATCGAAGACTCTGAGTCGGTTCATAACCATCGAGCCAAATGTATTCAAGTTTTGACATAATTGCGTTTCACGCTCCCAAAAAATATTTCCCGCGATTCAGGTACCTCGCCTTTTTTGCCCCTGAATGGCAATGTTACTGTGATTCCAGATCTAGTTCTGGAAAAAGACTATGGACTTTTTATAACCCATTTTTTTTCAAATGTCACCCATAGATAGAAAGTGAAATCAAAAAAAACAGACACATTCGCCTGCCACGGCCATTCGCGTGTATTCGCAGGTATTCGCGTTCATTTGCGGCATGCCGCCCGTCACGCTCTAGCGAGCAGCAATTTGACGACGGCCTTTTACAATTTCAATACCCGCAAACAGAATTGGGTCAGATTGAGATAATGGCAGAGTTCCATCTTCCAGTGGTTTGGCAATCATCTGCACATCCACGTCTGGTGTAACGCCGCGTCCACTGATTTGGTGACCGGCGGGAGAATAGAATCGAGCGGTTGTTAAACGAAGTCCGCAGTTGTACGAGGCCAATGGAAAAATCCCTTGCACACTGCCCTTGCCATATGTGCATTGCCCGACAATCGCACCGCGTTTATGGTCTTTGATAGCCCCTGCGAATATTTCACTAGCACTAGCCGATCTCGCATTAATCAACACCACTAAGGGTTCACTACAAGTACCGCTTTGGTGCGCTTGATAATCGACTTCTTCATTCACGCTGCGACCACGCGTTGAAACAATCGTTCCCGAACTGATGAACATGTCTGCAATTTCAACTGCACTTTTGACCAAACCACCGGGGTTTCCCCGTAAATCGAGCACTAATCGTTGCATGCCGTCTTGACGTAATTGCCATAACGCACTGTTTAACTCACGGCCTGTGTTTTTTTGGAAGCTAACGATCCGCAAATAGCCTACTTTGGAATGTTGATCAATGATTCTGGCGTCTACCACACTCGTAACTTGTACTTGGCGTCGAGTCAGTGTCATGCGACGAGCTGACCCAGAGGCTGAAACGACAACGATTTCTACTTCAGTTCCTCGCAAACCCTTGAGCATATCCGCAGCTCGAACCGCATCGATTGTCGGAATCATATTTCGATCTACTTCAATTATTTTGTCTCCAGACTTGAGTCCCGCATCATCCGCCGGGCCCTTAGGAATCACTCGTTCCACTAAGAGATGGGATCCTTGAATTCGCAATTCAATTCCCAATCCAACAAACTTACCATCGATTTGAGAAAACATATCATCGCGTTGAGTGCTTGTTAGATACGAAGAATATCGATCCAAGGCTATAATCGTCCCGGAAAGCAATTCCAACATTACCACTTGCTGTGACACCTTCAATGTGCGTTCAGCTATCTGACTTACCCCGATCGCTGACTGCAACACATCCCGACCGTTTCTACAAACTCGACTTGTGAGAATTTGAGCAACGGAATTACGATATTGTTGCAAGTCGCCATTGTTGACTGTAAGCCCATGGTATCTGCGAAATAATTCGTCGTGAAACGCTACTTCAATTTGGTCAATTCCTGATTTTAGGATTTGTTGCCAATTCAATTCCGCATAATAGTACGTTTCAATTTTTCCTAGCACTTCTCGATAAACCGCTTGACTCGCCGTCACGTCCATCTGCTTGATGGAATACAAGTAGCTAGCATCATGATATCGACGAGCGATATCAACGTGGGACCGGCTTATTTGATAACGAGCCGCGATGGTTGACTGTTGAGGGTAGTTACGGGCAGCACGTTCATACAACTTCAATGCCGCTCGCCAATTATTAGACGCTTCAAGCTTTGCCCCTTGGTTTTGAATCGCATCGATCTCAGCCTGTGTATTTGTGGTAGCTCCGGCACTCACAGACGACTCTTGACCTAAGGTTGCTGTGACAGTTGTTACAACAATACTGAGCGTAATTAGTAGTGAGAAAGAGAGGCGGAGAGCAAATCTCATAAAGACAGTGACCAAGTGGAGCAGCGAGGAGGGGAATGACAAAACACAAGACGCGCTTTATCGCTGCTCAAGAATAGGTCACCAAACGTACTGAGGTCGTCTTTAAGGCTTTAAAACAAGCAATAAACAACCGTCAAAATCGGTAACACCCGATGCCGATAAGCTAATCAGCATACCTGTAGCGAATATGCGGATAGATAATGGATAGCCTCTCACTAGGCGTCCAAATGGCGAGCCAACGTTCGCATTCGCTATATCAATTCGGCAATCGGTGGGCGCTGGTCCAACAAGAACTGGGGACGGCCATTAGGGTCATGCAATTGAACGCGCTGTGAATCGATTCCTATGTTGTGGTACAACGTCGCCAACACTTCTTGCAAATGAACAGGGCGATCCTGAGCGAACTCGGCATTTTTGCTTGTCGTACCAACGGCTTGTCCAAGTCGCATACCACCGCCAGCTAAGAATACTTGTGATAAACGCGTCCAATGATCACGTCCCGCTTTACTATTTACGCGAGGCGTCCGTCCGAATTCACCCCACACAACGACCGTGACATCTTGATCCATACCCCGTATCGACAAATCCTCTAAAAGTGCACTCAAAGCCTGATCGAGTTGCGGTAGCAGTTTCTTCAAGCTTACAAAGTTATTACTGTGTGTATCCCATCCACCCCATTGCATCGTAACCACACGTGAACCGGCTTCAATTAAACGCCGTGCAAGTAACAAATTTTTGCCTTGGCCATCTCCATATCGCTCAACAATAGCTGGGTCTTCTAGTCTGACATCTAATGCATCTGCAACGGTACCAGAAGTAACCAATGCAGCTGCCTGTTGCGTGTATGCATCCAATGCGTCAAGTTGACCCGAGGAGTCAATATCACGACGTATCGTATCCAGAGAACCAAGTAAGCTCCGCCGATCCGTCAATCGGTCTTCGGTAATGGACCGTAATTTAAGATCATTGCCACTGGGCTTGTAGGGAAGATAAACTGGCCCCAAGTAACCTGGCTTTCCACCCATATACGAAATATAGGGTGGCGCACCGTTCTCAGTTGGACCCTGCAATTTGGCAACAACACTGCCCATGTAGGGTCGGCCACCGATGTTACTTAATGACTTTTGATCAAAACCAGTCGAAGTATGGTTTGCGCTGTGAGAACTAATCATGCCAACGAGCGAACGGACGATCGCAAACTTATCTGCCATTCGTGATAGCAATGGAAAATGTTCACAGATGTCCAGTCCGGGCACGTTTGTGTGGATCGGGTTGAACTCACCGCGAAATTCACTCGGTGCATCGGGCTTGAGATCAAACATATCCTGATGCGAGGGGCCACCTCCCAAATGCAGATGAATCAAAGCCTTATGGCTACTACCAGTTTGTTGCCTTGCCTCTGCTTGCAATAAAGCCGGAAGACTTAGGGCACCAATCCCGCCACCTATTGATAAAAAGTTGCGGCGGTCAATTACGTTTCGAGATGAACCTGATTGTTTGTTGTAGATCGTAAACATTCAACACTCCAACAGAAAAACGATATGTTGCCAGAAACGTATTCCAATTCTAGTATCGGGATTATACGCAAATGGAATGCTGGAAATCAATCGAAACTCAATCTTGTGACAAGCTGGGTAAGCAAGTTTCCTGTTTTCCCCCTGCGATCGAGGGGCAAGCTATACGTTTACCGGCTTTCGATCATTTGCCGATTCTGTTTGACGGTGGCACAGTCCAATTGCGTCACGCGCAAGCGATCCACCGAGCAATGTCGACGACTTGTCGGATTCTATGGAACGCACCACTTCGGCCATCTCCCGTTGAAACGACAAGACTGGATCGCCATCACCTACATCTGGACGTTGCACGTTGCCTTCATTGTCGAAGACTTTCAATGGACTTACTTCCGGTTCATCCGCCAATGCCGCGAATCCACACTGCAAAGTAGCTTGTTCGAAATGAGCCTCATAGCTATGCATGAACGGCCGACCCTGTTGGCCAATAACGCCACTGGTGGCCGTAACCACTAAATCTCGATCGGCAAACTCAAAGTTCGTCACGCCATATTCAACGACGTCGCCCCGCATGCGGGCACGACACTCCAGTCGCTGTGGCATTCCAAACAACACTCGAATTAGGTGCGCGTCATGAACATGCAAGTCGACGAGCGGTCCGCCCATTTTTTCCGCATCCCAGAAATGATCTAACCAAGTCGGATCCGAGATCACTCGGTTGAAATGACCACCTAGCAACTTGCCATATTTCCCGCTGGCAACCGCTTCCCGCAAAAATGCGTACTCCGGAAAGAACGGCAGCACATGGGCCACAAACACTTGGCGATCGGCAGTAGCCGCAACTGCCACTATTTCATCACATTGGTCAACAGTTAACGCCATTGGTTTTTCAATCAGCACGTGCTTGCCCGCCTGCAACGCCGCAATGGCTGTGTCCGTGTGCATATCTGGCGGCAGACAAATATCCACTAAGTCCACGCTATCGTCGGCGAGCAGCGAATCCAAGTCACTGTGGCAGTTCCATGAACTGACATCCACGCGTTCACCAGGTGGGCCAAAGTTGCCTTGAATTGATGTCCAGTCACCGGCGAGCTTATCTTGGTTGCGAGCACAAATCGCGGAAATCTCGATTCCAGCTGTTTTTTGGTAGGCTAAATAATGAATCCAGCCCATAAACCCAATGCCCGTAATTCCAACTTTAATCATCTGAGTTTTCCTTCGTGTAGCTCTACTTGTTTAAACCTAAACCTAATATTTTTTTATGCGTTTACTAAATTCGCAAATCGTTCACTAGCGTTTACCCATTCACCAGCAGTGTCCGGCACATATGTCTCTTGACCAAAACTGTGGCTAATGATTTTCCGCGCTTCCGCAATGGAACTAACCGCGCCGCTGCTTATCAATTGAACCATCAAGTTACCAATGGCAGTAGCCTCAATCGGACCAGTAACCACCGGACGACCGCAGGCGTTTGCTGTAAGTTGACACAATAAACGGTTTTGAATCCCGCCGCCTACAATGTGTACCGTCTTAATGGTTCCGCCAGTCAATTGTTCTAACATCTGTAGCACCATTTGGTAGCGTAGTGCAAGGCTTTCAAGAGCACAGCGAATTACCGCTCCATTGGTATCGGGAATTGTTTGACCAGTTTTTCGACAGTAGTCCCTAATCGCATCTGGCATCGATTCTGGAGCCTGGAAACATTCGTCATCTGGATCAATGAGCGAGACTAAAGGAGCTGCTGCCGATGCAATCTCCACCAACTCATCCCAATCATAAGACTGGCCCTCAGCATTGAAAATCCGTCGGCATTCTTGTACCAGCCATAACCCCGCAATGTTCTTCAGCAACCGGATGCTGTCCCCAACACCACCTTCGTTGGTGAAATTCAACTCTTGGCATTGGTCCGAAATAATTGGGTTTGCAATTTCCACTCCCATCAAAGACCAAGTGCCACTACTGATGTAACACCAATCGGGTTGATCAGACAACGCACCAACAGCTGGCACTGCCATTACAGCACTTGCTGTGTCATGCGTCCCAGGTAATACAACTTTGAAGTTTGCTCCACCCAATTCACGACTGATAGCACCTTGCAGCGGGCCAAGTTCCGTGCCAGGCGAAACAACTTGTCCTAGCAGTTTTTGTGGCAAGGAAAACGACTCAAACAATTCCGTAGCCCAGCGTTTTTCTTGAGGATTATAGAATTGAGTGGTTGTCGCGTTTGTGTATTCGTTTGCTTTCTCACCGGTGAGTAACCAGTGAAAAAGATCGGGCATTAGTAGCATTGTTTCGGCAGCATCAAGCAGTGGTGACTTGACATTCTGCAATGCTAACAATTGATAAAGTGTGTTGAAACGCATGAACTGTAAGCCGCTTTGGTTGAATATTGCCGAGCGGGATACTTGCTCAAATGCATACTCCATCATCCCTTCGGTATGACTGTCGCGATAATGGATCGGGTTTGCTAACAACTCATCGTTAGGACCTAGCAGACCAAAATCCACTCCCCAGGTATCAACACCGACACTCGTAATTGTGTTTCCATAACGCTCAACAGCTTGTTGTAAAGCCCGCTTAATATGGGACCACTGCTCTAAGACGTCCCAATGCAAGTACCGCCCAGCCGATACTCCGCCATTGTTAAAGCGGTAGACCTCCTCAAGTGAAATGCGAGTGCCATCAAATTCTCCAGCTACTAATCGGCCGCTAGACGCTCCAATGTCAACAGCCAGATAGACCTGCCCCGCCATGTCTTTTCCACTTTCTATATATTTTGATCTTAAATCTCTCAACCAACGCCATCATACACCATCCACAAACACTCGTTAGCAGCGCAACATCAAAAATCAATTCCAAAACAATTATCCTATTATAGATATTAAATAATATCCCATTGTTCAGTTACTTGATAATGTTTATGATTATTATTTAGCCTCAGGCCAATTATCGCTAATCCTTGCGAACGATCGATGAATTTTTGAGCACTTCCCCTCCAACAGACATGCTGCTGGCTGAACTTCAGCAAGCCAGCGGCACCTTAGAAAGCGCTTCGCCATTAGAAATTCTAAAATGGGCAGTCGAGCAATACGCGCCCAACTTTGCGATGGCGACAGCCTTTGGACCCGAGGGAATGACAATGATTTACATGTTATCTCAATTTGCCCCTGAAACACCTATTTTCAATCTCGACACTGGATATCAGTTCCAGGAAACACTCGATCTTCGTGACAAAGTTAAATCACGTTATGGCATGGATGTCCGCTTGGCAAAACCCAAACTGGACGTCGCTCAGTATGAAGAGTTACACGGCGGTCCTGTCTACAAAACGAATCCCAGCCAGTGCTGTTATGACCGCAAACTATCGCTATTAGAGAAAGTCGCAAGCGAGCTTCAGTGTTGGTCGAGTGCGATTAGACGCGATCAGAGTCCCGATCGCGCCAAAGCGCCGATTGTCGGTTGGGACAACAAATTTGGGTTGATCAAAGTTAGTCCCTTAGCCAATTCAACCAAAGCCGATATTTGGAAAATGATTACCGACAACGATATCCCGTACAACCCATTACACGACAAAGGCTACCCAAGTATTGGATGCTGGCCTTGCACTCGAAAAATATCGCTCGGTGAAGATGATCGAGCGGGGCGTTGGAGCGGCACAAAAAAAACCGAATGCGGATTACATTCTATAGACGCAAACGAAAGCTAGTATTATGCAATTTTCAGCCAAAACTGAATACGCTTGTTTGGCCATCCTCGAATTGTCATTACACCAAAACGACATTCGACCCTTGCGTATTGACGACATCGCCTCACGCCACGGCATTCCCAGTAGATTCTTAGTCCAAATACTCTTACAACTCAAAGCCGCCGGTATCGTATTGAGTATCCGTGGCGCCGCTGGTGGCTACCGTCTCGCTAAACCTGCAGACACTATTAGCCTAGGCGAAGTGATGACAGTTGTTACTGGCGATCGATCCAATTTCGTGCAGAATTCAAGCAACGTCACTCCCATGTCCGAAGCGTTATTTCAGACGTGGGAGAGCATCTCTCAAATAGAACAAGAAAACCTCTGTGCCGTGACCTTTGATGATTTGCTGGAGCAAACTGGTGGCAAGAACGAGGATATGTACTACATCTAGACTATCAATCATCTGCCTCTTAGCTTACTTGACCGTACATAATTGCACCGCATAAACTGAAGTATTGCACAGCGACTTTTTCCATCAATATTCAGCGGCGCAACTTCCACACAACTTATCTAGTCTCGCAAATTGACTTTGCTCCTTTTCACCCACTAGACTGCCATGACTGCAACTGTACTAGACGTCTACGATTCCGATGATCCACAAGCTATCATCGGCGAGGCGGTGGACCGATTGAACGCGGGGCAAATTGTAGCATTTCCAACCGAAACCGTTTACGGTATTGCAGCCAATTCGTCTGATACTGACGCCGTTGCCAAACTGTTCGACGTCAAGTCTCGATCAACCGGAAAACCGATGAGTCTGGCGATCGGCTACGATTATTCACTCGACAACTATGCTCAAAACCCTACGGCAATAATGCACCGACTTGCTCGCCGTTGTTGGCCCGGACCGCTAACAATGGTCATTCAAGCCACCGAGCAGGTAGCCGGACTTTCCAACGAATCACGCGAATTACTAGCCCCAAATAATTGGCTCGGACTGCGAGTTCCTAGCAACGAAATTCTACTCAGTGTACTCGATCAACTCGACGAACCCTTGGTCCTTACAAGTGCAAACAAAAGCGACCAAGCAGATGCAACTACGGCGATCGAAGTCGCTGAACAACTCGACGACAACGTGCAATTAATCCTCGACGGCGGTCCCACTAAAATCGGTACACCGTCCACGGTCATCAAGGTTCACAATGACTACATAGAAATCCTCCGTAGCGGAGCACTCACTCGCGACCAAATCCAAGCCGCGATGCAATTGGAAATCGTAATCGTCTGCACAGGCAACACATGCCGTAGCCCGATGGCTGAAATGTTGCTTAAAAATAAGATGGCGACGGCGAACGATATCCCCATCGATCAACTTGTCAAACACGGCATTCATATCTGCTCGGCTGGAATCGCAGCAAACAATGGATCGCCCGCTGCTGATCAAGCCATCAACGTACTCGGCAAACAAGATCTCGACTTGACCTCTCACAGTAGCCAACCGTTGAGCTATATGGCGGCCAACAGCGCTGATTTAATCCTTACATTGTCGCATTCCCATCAACAAGCAATTGTCAATGAATGGCCAGAATTCGCAGATAAAACCTCACTATTGGCGCATGACGGATCGAGTGTCAGCGATCCGATCGGAGGTTCTTACGAGATTTATCAACAATGTGCCACACAAATCGATACCCACCTTGATAAACAGCGAAGTCGCATCAATAATCTAATTATTCCTGATCAGGATATTATAAGAGAGCAAAAGAGATGAAGCTTACTATTGGTAGTGATCACCGGGGCTACCGCGTCAAACAAAAAATCGTTGATTTCCTAAATAAAAACGGTCACAGTTGTAACGATGTGGGTACAAACAGCGATCAAAGTGTCGATTACCCTGACATTGCACAAGCAGTGAGTCGTGACGTTTGCGCTGGCGACAGCGATCGAGGAATCCTTATATGCGGTACGGGTATTGGTATGGCGATCGCCGCGAATAAGTACCCAGGAGTACGAGCGGCGTCTTGCCACGATGAAATAACCGCTGAAATGAGCCGCCGTCATAACGATGCCAACGTACTCTGTCTATCAGCAGACCTCTTCGGTGAACGTAACGTCGAACCATTGCTACAACTCTGGCTGAATACCGATTTTGAAGGTGGTCGACATGAACGCCGCATCCAGAAAATCAGCAAAATAGAGAAATCTCTCGATTCCAAATAACCGAATTACCAAAGCTTGCCGAATTATCATATTCATACTATTTCGTGTTAATTAGTGGTCGTAACGGTCGCGCCGACTAGAGCGTCTATTTTTTTCTAGTGAACGTGCATTCAGAGATAATTACACCTTGTTTACGGGCCAATAGCGACTAAATTCAAAGACATAACCTACAAAACCAATGGGGCAACCCATTAAGCATCTTTGATAAATACACCTCACGCGAATCTCTACTCATAAAATTGAATCCGATGCACGAAACCAGTTCACCTAAAAACGAAGTCGAACAATTGCTGCATAACGCGCGGCTACGAGACCAACTCGAACCATTCTTCGATGAATCGATCGCTCTAGTAGACGTCACCGAAATGTCGACATCCGAGGAGAATCATTTCCTAGAATCGATGCTCAAGTGGGAATACGCTCCGGTGCTGCCAATCAGCCAATGGTTCGAACCCGAACTCAGTTTGCCACAACCGGAAACATTGTCCAACCGCGATCTTTCGAAAATGTTGTGGGACACACTGCAACGCCTCTGTGAACAGAATATCTATTTACAATACACCGATCACCTTTCAGATCGACAACTGTTCTGTGTCTTGGTTCGAGACATCCTAACAGCGACTGAAAAGAAACTCGACATCACCAACAACCCCATCGTGTGGCGACTTGTCGACAATGAATCTGATCCTGATACGTGGCTCGCCTATTACGCCACCGACGAACAGCGCTATCTCTGGCAACTGGAACATGGCCAAACCCCACCAGCATCCAAACCTTTAAAATACCTGCGACAAATGCCGCGACCCGCATAATGCGATGCAACATTCACGCCGCGCTACTTGCGCACACTGGCAATTAATCACTACAGTTGCCATACTAGATAAACTGTTGGTGTATACAATTACCTAAACTGAAGTGGCTGAATTTACCCTGCCCGTTAAATCCGATCCGTCGCGGCAGTCGCAAAGCCAGCCACAAACTGGGCCTTCATTCCCTCAAGAAAGACATCGTTATGCTTTATCGTGCTCTATCCGCTGCTCTACTGCTGCTCGTATTAGCCCCTTGCCTCACAGCGCAACAACCCGTTGCCGACCAATCCCCTATCCCCCCGGCACGCTCAGCGTACTTCGGCCGTCGCATTGCTCTAACCATGCATTTCAATGGCGCCCCTTGGCTGATCCGTGACAATCGCGAAAACGAGGAACGCTGTTCAGTCATGCTCGGACAACTCAACCTCAAAACAGGAATGACCGTCTGTGACATGGGTTGCGGCAATGGCTTCTACTCTTTGAAAATGGCAAAAATGGTCGGCCCACAAGGTATAATTTTGGGCGTTGACGTACAGCCAGAGATGTTACAATTTCTGCGCACGCGCATGGAAAAAGAAGGCATAGACAATATCACTCCTATTTTGGGATCCTTTCACAATCCGCGTCTACCGCGAAACACAGTCGATGTCATCCTCAT
>JAYZBF010000230.1:0-5485 GCA_036338835.1 Planctomycetota bacterium | reverse complement strand
TAGCTTTACAAAGGCTCATCTATTTGATAGATGAGCCTTTGTTATTGGTTTTCTACAGCAGTAGCCTTTTTTACCCTAATTGAGGGGGTCGAAGCTGTTTTATTGTTGTATTATTGGTCTCAGAACCATAAAATCATGAGTATCAATTGTACAAGTTGTCGTTTCTTTATATATAAGGTTTTACATAAGCCGTATATGACTGAGAACTAACAACTGCATATCTTTATGGAACTGAAGGTCATCATGAATCGAGTTGTCGTGATTGGGTTGGCTGTTGTCGGAATGATGTTTGCCAATAATTCTCTTTTTGGTGAATCAATTGATAACGTCCTCAAGACGGAAAACACTCAACTTGGTGTTTCTCGTTCGTCTGTTGGGTTGGTAGATGACATGGCTTTCATCCGCCGAGCAAGTGTTGATCTAATTGGACGTATTCCAAATTTAGTTGAAGTCCATGAATTCCAGTCTTGGCCAACTGCAACTCGCCGTGAACAGTTGCTTGACAAATTGATTGCTCATCCCCGATTTGCGGATCGTTGGACTGTATTCTTTGCCGATCTGTTGCGTCTGCGTAGTGCAGCCGACGGCGGCGCCGCATTAGTCGCTCATGTTCATAGATCCATCAGCCTAGACAGCCCTTATAACGAACTCGCTTCCGCCTTGATTTCAACTAATGGTAAAGCAGGTCGATCTCCTGAAGTTGGATTTCTGTTAGGCGATAACGCAGAACCGATGGCCATGGCGAGCGTAACATCACAGGTGTTTCTGGGTGTGCGGATAAGTTGTGCCCAATGTCACAATCACCCATTCGACGTTTGGACACGGCGTGATTTTTACGCGATGGCTGCCTATTTTGGAAAGACTCGTCGTTTCCAAAGTAATTTCACACGCGTTGTGTATACATCGGAATCGGATCAAACATCGATCAAATGGCCGCCCGAGGACGAGGCAGAGATGGATGAACGGCGTTTTCTCAAGCCCTCTTTTCCATTCCCACTGATTGCTGCGGATGAACATCCGGAATTCATCACACGTTACGAAACATTGCTTGCTGCAAAAGCAGCGAAACTAGCCCAAGCAGAAAATGCAGCCCCATCATTAACGGATTTGCTTTCAGATGCTGACGATAAAGTCAAAGCTGCAACTTCCAAAGGCGTTAATGCCGCAGTCGCTGAAGCAGCAGCCGAGATTTCTAAAATAGATGTTAAAGGTAGTCTGTATCGCCGTAGTGAGTACCGCGAGCAATTAGCAGAATATGTTACGAGTCCAAGAAATCGATTGTTTGCAGAATCATTTGTGAATCGAGTCTGGAAGAAGATGGTTGGACGTGGGTTTGTAGAACCCGTTGACGACTTCCGTGGCGACAATCCAGCTAGCCACCCTGAGACGCTCGCATTCCTTGCGGATGAATTTGTTGCCAACGGTTATAGCTTTAAGTCATTAGTGAAAATGATTGCCTTATCAGACGTGTACCAGCAAAAACAGGCTCCCTTCGGTGTCGACACCATAGAGCAGGAAGCCTTAGAAGTTGCATTTCTTGCTAATCCAATGCGTCGCATGATAAGTGAATCGCTTTATGACTCGATCGTCACAGCTGGGCATTTGTTTGCCGTTAAACACAGCCCTGGTCAGAACGAGCGAGTTTATCAAGAGCAGATTCGTATTCTTATAAAGGATGGCGAGGACAACGCCGTTGATGCAGTCGCTACTGCAGATGTTCAGGATTTATCGGGCGGAGCACCTGCCAAGACAATGGAAAACCAAACCAGTCAGATGAAAAATAACTCGGGCAGCGCCTATCGTTTAGAAGAGGCAATCGAACTCGATTTCAATGCGTTGTTAATGCAGGATGATGAAGTGTCGTTAGACAAAATGGTCGCCAAATCCGCAGAAGAGCTTGAAGCGGAACGCATGGCGATGCAACGGCCGACCAAAGCTCGCCCCGGTATGAAATATGAGACAAAGACAGTCACGCGAACAGTGGACGATAATCCACGATTTAGTTCATCACTAAGAATGGCAACACCGGCACGCGACGGACATTTTGTACGTGTTTTCGGCCAACCATCTCGTGCTGATTTAGGCGAGAAGCGTGATGACACACCAACGATGCGACAGTCGCTAATGATGTTAAATGGCCGCTTAACCCATGAAGCATCACGAGTTGGAGATTTGGAACCGGTCCATTCATTATTAGTGGGTGCCAAGCCGCAGATTGTCAAAGCAATTACGTTGGCCTACCACGAGATATACACTCGCAACCCGACTGAGGCAGAAATTGACTCAGGTCAACAAATTATTACCGAGGCTGCAAATGTGAAAGCTGGTTTCGCCGATTTACGGTGGATCATGCTCAATAGCAATGAGTTTAGGTTTATTCCCTAACACACAACCATAATAAATCACGTAGTAACAATACAGAGTTTTTAGTTTTTGATTATTAGGAGAATTCGAACGATGGCATGTCGAGAATATAGACTTAGTCGAAGAGCGATGATGGGTGCGACGAGCGCGTCGATTTTAGGATTCAGTATCCGAGATCTATTAGCTTTTTCTGGCCAAGATCACACCGCGAAGGCAGAGCATGTGATTCTGTTTTGGAATGGCGGTGGGATGTCTCACTTGGATACATGGGATCCGAAGCCTGGTCGTCCGACTCAAGGTGAATTCAATCCGATTTCCACTTCAGTTCCTGGGATGCAGATTTCAGAAATATTCCCCAAACTATCAAAACAGATGCATCATGCAGCGCTCATCCGCTCTATTGCTGGTACTCAAGGGGCTCATGGTCGAGCGACTTACAATGTGCAAACGAGTTATTTGCCAAGTACCAATTTGCGTCATCCGGGAGTTGGTTCTGTGGTCGTCCATGAATTGGACAACCACAGCGATCTACCGCCCTACATTACGATCAGTGGACAAGCTCGCCGCGCTGGCTACTTAGGCCAACGCTGTGAAGCTTATTATGTAGCAGCACCTGGTGAAAAAGACCCTTACTTAGCCTTTCCTCAAGGCATCGGCCAGGTCCGCGGTGACCGTCGCTTGGAAGAGTTAGCCAAAATGAACAAACGCTTTGCTGTTAAAAAGGAAGATGCACGTCTTACGTCCACGCAAACATCCATTGATGATGCTGTGCGACTAATGCGATCGCCAGCCTTGGAAGCGTTTGAGCTTGATAAAATTGATGCAAAGACGCTCGGTCGCTATGGCGATACGAATTTTGGTCGTGGTGCATTAATGGCCAAGCGATTGGTCGAAAAAGGAGTTCGATTTGTCCAAATCAACCGAGGTGGTTTTGATACGCACAGTAATAACTTTACTGCGATGTCCAACCATGGTGAAGTGATGGACCCTGCTTTGGCATCGTTGATCGAAGACCTGAATGAGACTGGCATGTTAGAGAAGACGATGGTTATTATGCTCAGTGAGTTTGGTCGAACTCCGCGCATTAATGACAACGCCGGGCGTGACCACTGGGCTCCCGTGTTTAGTGGATTTATGGCTGGAGGCGGAATTAAAGGTGGTCAGGTTATTGGCTCATCTGACGAAGATGGTTTCATGCCAAAAGATCGACCTGTACAAGTAGCTGATATCAATGCATCGATGTGTCATGCATTGGGTATCGATCATGAAAAGGAAGTCATGACGCCATTGCTACGTCCCATGAAGTTAGTTGATAACGGCAGTCCGATAACGGAGCTTTTTAGCTAGTCGGACCGTGCTGTTAAAGCGGACGTAATTAATTGGTTTTAAGACAATCGGGCAGAGTCCTGTAATAGGGTGCTGTCCGATTTGTTGAATGTGACTTTATCTATATATTGATCGGGGCTTTAGCACACCATGCAGTACTTCTTTGTTCGTCCGTTCTGTCGTCAATCGTTACACAATTCTGTCGAAACAATTGTTTATAAATTGCTCATACTTGTAATGGCAATTGGCAGTCTTTCACAAACTACCGTATTAAACGCGCAAGATACTGAATCGACTGAATCCGCCCGACCAGCTTTACGCGGATCGTTGGTAGAAGACCGCGCAGCTCGTAAATTAATCGACGCTGGTGATGCTCGATTAGATGCCGAGGAATCGACCAAAGCACTGGAAATTTGGAAATCGGTAATCGAGCGGTATCCACGAAGTCGCGTACGGTTTACGGCTCATATTCGTCTTGGCAAATATTACTTAGACCGTGAACGAGCCTACGACCGTGCTCGTACTCACTTTGAAGCAGTCACGACGGAAGAGAATCGAGATGACGCTCAACGCGCCGAAGCCATGCTTAACGTGGGGATTTGCCATTATTGGTCACGGCTATACGGTAAATGTTTTCAAGTGATGCGGGATGTGATTGAAGAGTTTCCCGTTAGCCCAGAAGTGAATCAAGCGTACTACTATATCGGACTGGGGCATTTTCAGCAGGGACATTATAGTCGCGCAATTACAGCACTTGAAAAGGTCGGTACAACCCTCACTGCTGAGGATAGTAATAACGAGAAATTAGAAGCGGCAAAGCGATTTTTTGTCAAAGTTGAAGACGCTGATCTCGCCGTTCTCACCTCCGAAGATAGCGTGGATGTGATTTGCAAATCATCGGGCGGAGATCAAGAAACGGTACAGTGTTTTCCAATTGGGCGTAACGTGCGGATCGTACTGGGATCCATTCCCACCAGATTAGGTGTTCCGGTCTCGGGCAATGGTGTGTTAGAAGTCAAAGGCGGTGATACGGTTGAGATTATTTACACCGATGCACATACCGCTGATAAAACAATCAACGTGGAAGTCTTGTCTACGGTCACTGTAGTGGGCGATGGGATTGTTCAAATAAAAGATGGCGCGTTTGTTGAAACAATTAAGGGTGTCGTACTAGGCAAGACTGTTAACGTTGAAGTTGTTGATGCGGACCGTGATATAAGTGCTGGGGCGGACCAAGTACAAGCAACGGTTTCGATTTACCGTCGTAAAACCGATGAAGAAATTGAGGCGGAAACCGCAGATTTGATTGCTAAGCAAGAAATTCCAACGGAGGATGAAGCAGCAAAGGCACTCGTAGACGTCGAAGACCTAGCGATGTTTGATGAAGAAGAAAAAATAGATCGTTTCAAATTAATCGAACAGTTTCCGGTAACGCTTACCGAAGTTGTAGTGCAGCGCGAATTGTCGACAAAATTTAATCTGTCGCAGGAATCTGACACCGAGGAAGGCACCGACGGCGGTGACGGAGGTGACGATAGCGAGCAAAATCCGGACGGTGCACCAACTGCTGCGGATAATGGAGCGCAAGTTGCAGAATCTGCTCCCGCCCCCGATTCATCAGCGATTCATAGCGGAGTGTTTCGAGCGACAGTTTCTGTGATACGCAGCGATGCATCCGTTTCTGACCAGGTGCTGCAAGCATTACCGAGCGACCAAATACGAGTGACATACGAAGATAAACTCAACACTGGTGAAGGTGTTTCCATCCTGACTACTAGCGGCCGTTGTCTAGAAG
>JAYZBF010000229.1:0-11205 GCA_036338835.1 Planctomycetota bacterium | reverse complement strand
TGTTAAATATAGAAGTGTGGTTGGCAGCTTTGTCGATCGTTATATTAGGTGTTGCCTTAGTCATAGTTGCGATCAAACCCGATCACGATCCCTTGGCACTAGCGGATGGTGCTCGTCAGGTTTACGTCTATTGCGCGGAGCTGATGGCGCTGTTATTAGCTGCTCATTTGTGGACAACCCGCCCCGTATTGTTTGGGAACTTCACCGAGTGGTGGCCGTTTATCTTGATGGGACTAGCGTTTGTCGGCGCGATTGCATCTGAGGTGCTGCGGCAGTCCAAAATTCGAGTGTTGTCCGAGCCAATCTACAATACGTCGTTTCTGTTGCCAGCCGTGCCATTGCTCGGATTAGTCTTATTTCAAGGTGATGGTCAAGACTTGTTTAGTGACTACAAGCTGTTGTTTTTGGGTGCGGCGTTAATGAACGTCATGCTAGCCTTCTTTAGGCGTTCCTTTATGCATGCACTGTTGGCGGCCCTCGCAGGCAATGCAAGTCTATGGA
The DNA here is from genome assembly GCA_036338835.1 of Planctomycetota bacterium. Classification (GTDB taxonomy): domain Bacteria; phylum Planctomycetota; class Planctomycetia; order Pirellulales; family Pirellulaceae; genus UBA721. Next base: position 10,704 of record JAYZBF010000229.1, on the reverse strand, counting down.
TGATGTTTGTGGGACTGGATTTTGAGTTGCTTGACCATGTTCAAATCTGGCTTATTCCGCCGGCGGTTTCGGTATTAATTGTCTCGCAAATATTCCAGCGCGACATGAAAAAAGAGAGTTTGTCAACAATTCGCTACGTGACAGTTTCGGCAATTTATCTTGCTTCGACCAGTGAAATGTTGTTGAAGTGGGCAAGTGGTACCGAAGGTGTACTGATGCTTGCCGTCCTAGCAATACTGTCACTGTTTGGTATTGCCATGGGTATGCTGATACGAATTCGCCAATTCGTTTATTTGGGAATCGGCTTTTTGATTCTGTCGTTGTGTGGCATGTTGACTAAGGTAGCGATTCTAGGAACTGTCTGGGTGTTTGGCGTGATTATCGTTGTCGGAGCGGCCATGATGATAGCGATGATGACGCGGGAAAAATATGCTCCTTGGATTAAACAAAAACTAGATGAAATCGAAGGCTGGGAAGGCGATTGAAAAATTTGAGCTTCCGTTTGCAAATGAGCGTGAATGAGACCACATGGGCTCTATCAAACCCCATCAATCTGTGAGATTATAAAGGGTCAATTAGCACTCTAATGACCATCACAGAATTGAGACCATGAATAAAAAACCAACTGGCTTATTACCCGCCGTTCACACTCCTTTTGACGCAGCTGGCGATATCAATCTGAGTGTTGTTTCTCAGCAAGCGGACCGTTTAATTGAAATGCAATGTGGCGGTGTCTACGTTGGTGGAACGACGGGTGAATGTTACAGTTTGACTTGTGACGAACGTATTGCACTCGCGGGTGCTTGGTTCGATGCGGCAAGTGATACAGATTTGTCGTTAGTTGTACATGTCGGTGATAATTGCATCCGCAATGCTCAGACGCTCGCAGCGCAGGCAGAATCATGCGGCGCGGATGCGATTGCAGCGATGGCTCCTTGTTTCTTTCGGCCACAGACGCTGGACGTTTTGATTACATATTTGAAGGAGATATCCTCAGCTGCACCTAATACGCCATTTTACTTTTATGACATTCCCGTCATGACGCATGTGGAATTGTCGATGGTCGAATTCCTAGAACGCTGTCAAACGGAGTTTCCTAATCTCGCCGGACTAAAGTTCACTAATGATAGCCTGTTTGATTTACAGGATATACTGCGAATTGCTCCAGAGCGTTACAACATTCTATTTGGTTTTGATGAGATTATGTCATCGGCTTGGGCCTATGGTGTCCGCGGTGCGGTTGGGTCCACCTACAATCAGTTCGCGAAACTTTACAACGCAATTATTGCAGCGTTTGAAACTGGAGATCAGAGCCGAGTCGTTGAATTGCAGAATTTGAGCGTTGATATAATCCGTGTGTTCCAAACATATGGATTTTTGGCCGCATCGAAGGAAGTTATGAAACTCGTTGGTGTTGATTGTGGAACGGTACGTAGTCCGGTGATACCGTTACAGGCGGGCGAACTTGACGAAATCGCTAGCTCACTAGAGTCACTCGGCGCGATGCAATGGGTCTAGCTCGTGGCTGGAGCAAACGTATTACGAACTTGCAGTAATTTGGAGTTAAAGGATGACATTGTTTCATTGTGAGGGATCCGCGGAGACATCTATTTCTGCTGATGGAATGCGAACGGCGTTGTATCAAGTGTTTCAGACGCTGGGCGCTCGTGATAAGGTCCTCGCAATACCCCCGGATTTCACTCGCTTTCATAGTCGCGCTGGCGCACTAACGAGTATGACCTATGAATATTATCAAGATAAACTAGTTGATATTATGCCGGCGCTTGGAACACATGTCCCAATGCCTAGTTGGCAATTGGACAAAATGTACAAGGGTGTCCCTCATGATCTTTTTCGCGAACACCGCTGGCGAGATGATGTGTTGACGATTGGACAGGTTCCCGCGGCATTTGTGAGTCAAGTGACCGCTGGTATTTGGGAAAAACCGTGGCCCGCTCAAATGAACAAACTAGTGTTTGAGGGTGGTCATGATTTGATTCTGTCGATTGGACAAGTGGTGCCACATGAAGTTATCGGAATGGCAAACTACAACAAGAATATTTTTGTTGGCACCGGAGGTGTTCAAGGAATTAATGAGAGTCACTTTATAGGAGCGGCTTATGGGATGGAGCGGATGATGGGACGGGCTGACACGCCGCTGAGAAAAATATTAAATTATGCTCAGGATAATTTTTGCCAACATCTTCCGCTGGTATATGTGTTGACTGTCGTCGGATCCGATATGGACGGAAATCTGGTAACCCGAGGATTGTTTATTGGGGACGATGTAGAGTGTTTTGAGAAAGCTAGCGAGTTGTCCGCGGAGGTCAATTTCCAACAGCTTGATGAAGAATTTGATAAAGTCGTTGTGTATTTGGATCCAGAGGAGTTTCATAGCACGTGGTTAGGCAATAAAGCAATCTACCGAACGAGAATGGCGATTGCCGATGGTGGGGAACTGGTTGTGCTGGCCCCTAAAGTAAAGACGTTTGGTGAGGACGCACAAATTGATGCTCTGATCAGAAAATACGGTTATCGTACAACTCCGGAAATTATGAAGTTCATGGATGACAACGAAGATCTGCAGAACAATCTTTCCGCAGTAGCCCACCTGATGCACGGATCTTCCGAAAACCGTTTCAAAATTACTTATTGCCCAGGTGAGTTGACGAAAGAAGAAATTGAGGGAGTTGGTTACGCTTACGGTGAGTTAGATGAGATGCTAGAGAGGTACAAAATCGATGAGAGGCAAAACGGTTGGCATGAAACGGATGCCGGCGAGCGCTTTTATTATGTGAGTAATCCGGCCCTAGGGTTGTGGGCACATAAGAGTCGTATTTAAAAATGCGACTGTGGATACGTAAAATGGTACACACAGTGTATAAAAAGTACTCTGCCTGTAACACAGCACCGATTGCAGCGTTTCTAATGAACAAATAATCGTAACCGAGTTTTTTCCCTTACAGTTGTCTCTCCCTATATAACATTGATTAGGTTTTTACTATGAAACGTCAGATTTCGTTCTTGCTTTGCATATTGTTTGCGTTTACCGCCACCGCGACTGCACAGACAGTCGACTTACTTGAAGATGGAAAACTTGACCACTGGGTTACCGCTCAAGGAAAAAGCGTAACGTCTGGTTGGAGTTTTGAAGATGGAGCCCTCAAGTGTGAAGGGCGCGGGTCGGGTTTATTGTTAACGAAGGAAAAGTATCGAGATTTCGATTTAGTGTGGCAGTGGAAAATCACCGCGGGAGGTAACAGTGGGATTAAATATCGCGTGCGAAATTACGGCAACTCGGCGTTGGGTTGCGAATATCAAATGTTAGATGATCCGCAGGATAAGTATGGCAAGCACTCCAAGAATGCGACCGGTTCACTGTATGCAATTTGGGAACCGACCGGTGAGTTTGTACAGAACCCCGCTGATCAATGGAACGAAAGCCGAATTGTAGTCAAAGGGAACCATGTACGACATTTTTTGAACGGTGTTTTGGTGGTTGACGGTCGTATAGGGTCAAGAGACTGGCAGGCCCGCGTCGAAGAGAGTAAATTTAGCAAGAACTCTAAGTTTAGTGAAAACCGTAGTGGCTTGATTATGCTCACCGAACACGGTAATCCCACGTGGTTTCGGAGCATGACAATCACGAATCTTGGAATGAAACAGCGGCGCAATCGCTCCAAATCCAAATAGAACATTTGGTTTGATCCACATATTATAGAAGTGTCCTAACCACTACGAAGATGAATCAACCGTTACCTGTATTTACGATTTCCATTGGCGACCCGTCCGGGATTGGCCACGAGGTAGCTGTAAAAGCATGTGCCGATGAGTCGCTACATACACTCGCGCGGTGGGTGATTGTGGGTGACGCCTGGCAAGTCGCTGAACTTGCAGAACAATTTGGTTTGACAGTTGATCAAGTGATCACCGACATTGATGAGTTGGCTCATGATAGTCGAGTGTCCGTGCTGGATGCACAGCAAATTTCCAAGGCGGAATTCACGGTAGCTCAAGTAAGTGCCGTGTGTGGTGAAGCGGCGATTAACTATGTGCGGATTGCCACTCAGTTGTGCATCGATGGAAAATCGAATGCCATCGTGACCGCTCCGATTAATAAGGAAGCGGTTGTGGCGACTGGTCGCAAAGGGTTTTGTGGGCATACCGAGTTTATTGCAGATATGTGTGGTTGTGATACTTCGCGTATGCTGCTCGTCAATGATCAGTTGTGTGTAGTCCATGTCACGACGCATTGTAGTCTGTTTGACGCGGCGACGAAGATTGATATCCAACGGATTCGCGAGACGATTGAAATTGGACATCAGGCCATGTTGCACTTAGGGTTTGAGGATCCGCGGTTATGCATCTGTGGCTTAAATCCACACGCAGGTGAAAACGGAATGTTCGGGGATGAGGAATCTAGGTTGATTGCACCGGCTGTGGGGTTAGCTCGGGAACAGGGGATTGACATCACCGGTCCGTTCCCAGCGGACACGTTGTTCATACAAGGCGTCCGCGGCAAATGTGATATGATAGTAGCGATGTACCACGATCAAGGTCATGTTCCGATGAAGTTGTTAGATTTCGAGCATACGGTGAATGTGACTTTGGGATTGCCGATTATTCGCACTTCGGTCGACCATGGTACGGCGTTTGATATTGCGGGTCTGGGTAAAGCCGATCCGGAGGATATGAAGACGGCGATGAGGTTGGCTGTGAAGATGTCAAAATAGTATTTTCGGTACGTACCATGGATACTCAATTTTTAATTTAGATGACCATTTTTGGACTTATAAAGAAGCAATTATGAAAATAGTACGATTTATTAACGATACGGACGAAACTCGGTATGGTGTGTTACAGGCCGATGAAACGGTCACTTACCTAACGGGCTGTCCGTTTGATGGACCCTCGGATACTGGTGAGCGAGCAACCGTGGTTAAGACACTTGCACCGCTTAAACCAAAGTCGATTGTCTGTATCGGATTGAATTATCGGAAACATGCGGAAGAAGGCGGTGCGGATATGCCTGAGCACCCTGTCGTTTTTATGAAGATGCCTAGCACAGTACAGAATCCTGGTGACCCGATCGAGATCCCCGTCAAACTGGCGAGTACAAAAGTTGACTACGAATGCGAGTTAGCCGTTGTCATTGGCAAGACAGCAAAGAATGTATCGCGAGAGAACGCGTTAGATTACGTGATGGGCTATACGTGTGCTAATGATGTGAGTGCGCGGGATTGGCAAAGTCAATGGGGTGGAAGTCAATGGTGCCGCGGTAAAACGTTTGATACGTTTTGTCCCTTAGGCCCCGTGCTGGTTACCGCCGATGAAATCCCCGATCCAAATCAACTATCTATCAAGACCATCCTCAATGGCGAGACGATGCAGGATTGGAATACCAACGATATGATTTTCGACATACCAACTTTAATTGAGTTTCTCAGCGGCAGCAGTTGTTTAGAAGCAGGAACGGTTATCCTAACGGGCACACCTCATGGTGTTGGATTTGCTCAGGACCCTCCGAGGTTCCTCGGCGCGGGTGACGAAGTGACGATCGAAATCGAAAAGATTGGCGCACTGACCAATCCCGTGATCGACGAACCAGTTTAGAACCGAAGCTGCCTACGTTCGCCCCGCATCCATACTCCAACGTCTGCTGTCAGTGTCCGCTACTTTACAACGCTTCCGATGTCACGGTTTCTTCCTCCGCGGTCTTGGCAGCGAGCGGTTTTCGATGCACAGTCGCTGAAGCAGTCTCGTCTTTGTCGACCTCGGCATTTGCAGTGCGGTGAACAATATGAGCAGGGACTTCTTTGAGATCCCAAACGATGCCTATCCACGAAAGAATCTTCAATGCCCAGTAGGTCGGATCGAATTCCCACCAGCGAAAGCCGTTGCGAGCCGCAGATTGAAAATGGTGATGATTGTTATGCCAGCCTTCGCCGAAGACGATGATTGAGATTAAAGCGTTGTTACGACTGGTGTCAGCGGTTTTGTACGGTCGGGTGCCCCATACGTGTAATAGTGAATTCACACAAAACGTTGCATGGTACAAAACAACCGTTGATGCAAAAAATGTATAGGCGATCATTTGCCCCGCAGTCAGCGCCCACACGCCCTCAGCGGCAGGAACCAAAAATTGCCAACTCCAGCCGATCGCAAAGCACAAGGCAAAGAACAGGGCCGGCACAACCGTGTCGTACTTGGTAATGAACATGAGCTCGGGGTATTTACTGAAGTCGCGAATCCGATCTTCCTTTAAGTCATAATGTTCCTTGGTCATAAACCAACCCATGTGACTAAACCAAAAACCAGAAAGTGTCGGGCTATGCACATCTTTGTCCGTGTCGGAATGTAAATGGTGGTCGCGGTGATGGGCGGCCCACCACAACGGTCCCCGTTGGATCGAGGCGTTACCGACGCAGGCACCGACGAATTGAAACCAGCGTGAGGTTTTGAATGCACGGTGGGCGAAATAGCGGTGGTAGAATCCGGTGATTGCCAACATGCGAATGCAATAGAATCCAAGGCCGAACAATACGGCAGTCCAACTGAAGTCTACAAAACACAAAGAGATGACGCCGATATGCATTCCAATAAATGGAATACAGCGAGGCCAATCTATGTGAAATTGTTTTTTATCATTCATGATGCAAAAGCAATAGGTATGTTTTAAGTAGCCAAAAGGATAACAGAGGCATCTGTTTTACGTAAGGGCGACCCGAGTAGGAAGTGGCGACTAGGCATTCACACTTCGGCAACGGGATTATGTCAATAGTTCGGGAATTATTTTACCTGCTTGGCCATCTAACAATGATTGTTCGCGACCATTCTGTTTGTAGGTCACCGTCTCGGCATCGAGTCCAAAAAGATGAAACAGCGTTGCATGGTAATCATAATGATTGACGATATTTTCAATCGCCCGATGTCCAAATTCATCGGTCACTCCGTACGTACCGCCTTGTTTGAACCCGCCTCCAGCGACCCACATGCTGAAACCATATGTGTTGTGGTCGCGGCCAAAGTTCTTGGTGCCGGAATCGTTTTGAATCACCGGCAATCGCCCCATTTCGCCTCCCCAATGGACGACGGTTGAATCGAGCATACCTCTTTGCTTCAGATCCTTGACCAAAGCTGCAGCGGGGATATCAATTTTCTGACATGAAGCTGGCAGTCGAGTTTGAATGCTACCATGGTGATCCCAATATTGGTTCTTGGTAAACAGTTGCACAAATCGTACCCCCCGTTCAACCAATCGTCGTGCGATCAAGCAACGTTTGCCGAATTCTTCAGTCACAGGATTGTTGATGCCATACATCTCATGGGTGGCTTTGGTTTCTTGGGATATATCGAGTGCCTTGGCAGCGGCAGATTGCATACGAGTGGCCAATTCTAGATTAGTTCGTCTAGCGGCTAACTCGAGTTCGCGGTTGCGACGTTGATGATGTTGACCGTTGAGTTGTTTTAACAACGACAGAAAGTTTTCTTGCGTTTTTCCCCGTAGTGCGGCGGGGGGATTTAGGTTTAGGATCCGCGGTTCCACGGGGCGGATGACGGTTCCTTGGTAAAGCGACGGTAGCCATCCATTGGACCAATTCAATACGCCTAACACCGGTAGTCCCTTGGGGTCGGTCATAGCAACATAGGCTGGTAGTTCTCGAGTTTCTGATCCGAGTGCATATGTCATCCAGCTTCCGAGGGCAGGACGGCCTTCTTGAATCCGCCCACTGTTCATCGCATGAATTGATTGACCATGATTGTTGACGCCAGTGTGCATCGAGCGAATGACGAGAACGTCATCGACGATTTCCGAAAGTCCAGGGAGCAACTCAGATATCGCCGTACCGGATTGGCCGTATTGTTTAAACTTCCAAGGTGTGCCAAAAATCCGAGAACTGGCTTCAGCAGCGTTGTCGTATTTGATTTTTTCCGGAAATTTTTGCAGATGCATCTTATTCAACAGCGGCTTAGGGTCCATCAAGTCAACCTGGCTTGGACCACCCTGCATAAACATGGATATCATTGCCTTGGCGGTTCCCGATTGATGGGAGTTCTTTGCTGCGAGATCAAAATTTCGCGGACCTAAATCGGGTTTTACTGGTTTGGCCGATAATGGTTGCTCGTTGGCAAACGCCAAGGCCAGTGGAATAGTGCTCAACGACACCCGCGACAAAAAATTACGGCGGGTGGTACTCGATTCGGCGGAAGTATTATCAGGTGTTGATTTTGATTGCATGATAATGGTGGATCGCAAAGGGGCTGTTTAATCGATGTATAGAAATTGGTTCGACCCTAATAACGCTTGGCACAGAACCTCGAATGCCTTGCGTTGGGCTGCTTGGTCATCAAGTTTTGCATCCTCTGATTTGAATTGTTCTATTTGTGTATCCATGAAGTTCAGCAGCGGTTGCAAGTTTCCTGTTGAGGGTAGTTCGGCGTAGGCAGCTTTCCATGCCAATTGAATTTGTTCTTCGAGGGAGTCGTTTGCCTGTTCGATAATATGACCGGCAAATGCTTGTGAGTATTTGACCATGAAATCGCTGTTCATAACCAACAAGGATTGGGGCGCGACGTTTGATGAGGCTCGTTTTGTACAGTTCGGAGCGTTGCTGGCGATGTCAAATGTTGCTAACACCGCAAGTGGTCGAGTTCGGCGAACTTCGACGTAGACGCTGCGGCGATGTTCTTCACCACCGAGATCGCCCGTTGCTTTGTTAATCCGCTCGCCATCTAATTTTTCTTTTCCCAGCACGATTTGTCCAACGCCATCTTCCATCACGGGAACACCGGGTCCGTGCATTTTATTATTGAGTAACCCAGAAACGGCTAATACAGAATCGCGAAACGCTTCGGATTCAAGCCGGCGAATAGATTGTCGCGCGAGTAACTTATTGTCGGGGTCGACCTCATCCAACGATTCGGTTCGTTGAGATATCTGTCTATACGTACTGGAAGTGACGATTGTCCGATGCAATCGTTTGATGTCCCAGTCGTTCTCCATGAAATCACTTGCAAGATAATCGAGCAACTCCGGATGTGTGGGCATTTTTCCAAGTACGCCAAAATCTCCGGATGAATCAACAATACCTCTGCCAAAATGGTGTTTCCAAACTGAGTTCACAAACACACGAGCTGTCAGCGGATGGTTGCCATTGGTTAAATGTTGGGCGTACGTCAAACGCCGATGGGTGGTTTGCTGAGCTAGACCTTTGAGTGGAATGTTTGTCGAGACAAATTGTGCAAAGATATCCAACTCACTAGGGTTTACTTTATCGCCGGGCGTGTCGTGATTACCGCGAATAAACAAAACTGTATCGGGTGCATGATCCACGGGTTCAGTTAACGCTCGTATAAAATGTTCCTGAGGAATCTCCGCTCGAATTTCATCAATTTGTTTTTGCAATGCTTCAAGTTGTGCCGTTGAATCCGTCGTTCGGCAGATTTCGATGATTTGTCGATTGGCTTTAATAGTGGCGGCGGCCGTGGGATTAAATTGAGCCAGCGTTGTATAATCTGCGAGCATGGCGGGAGCTTCTTTGAGAAGTTCATTTTGTTCGGAGGTGCGCTGCTCAGGTTTAGTTTGTTGCGCGGTCGTCAAAACCGTCTGCCGCTCTTGAGGGAGGCTGTTGAGGAATTCCTCTCGGACTTGTACCAATATGTCTTGTTCACGAGCGTCGACAATCTTGGTGAGTTCAACGGCCCGCGCTGCTCGTTTGCGGCTGTATAGATAAAGTGAACCGGAGGTAATTTTTCCGATTGCTGGGTATTCTTCGAGTAACGCTTTTTGTTCGTCGGTTCGTTGGTCAGATTTGGTTTTGTACGCAGTTTGTAATGCACCGCGGACTTGGTCCGGTACGCGGATTAACTCTTCTGTTAATGTTCTATCAAGATGCAGGTCGATTTGTTGTTGACGTTTGGCGGTCGTGACGGCGGCTCGTGATTCTACTTCTGTTTTCAGCTGGCGATCCTCATCGGTGTATAGAGAGATGCGGCGAGTCGCCGGAGCTTGCCACTTCTTCCAATCCAATGCCGGAGCGAGAATTGCTCGCAATTCGTAATAATCTTTTTGGCTGATAGGATCATAACGGTGGTCATGACATTGGGCACAGCCAACGGTTAAGCCGAGAATCGAAGTGGACATGATGTTGATCGTATCGGCAATCATTTGATTTCGCGCGACCATTTGATCAACACCCGTTTGTCCCGTTCCGTCAGGCGCCATTCGTAGAAATCCAGTCGCTTGTAGCAGCGCAACGTCAGCGGGTTGTAGATCACTTAGTGGCGATTGAATTAATTCGTCACCGGCTAATTGTTCGATAAGGAATTGATCATAAGGTTTGTTTTGATTGAAGGCATTCACGACATAATCGCGGTAATAGTATGCCCATTCGCGCTTGATATCTTTGTCGGTGTAACCCTCGGAGTCGGCATAGCCTGCGACGTCCAGCCAGTGGCGACCCCAGCGTTCGCCGTAGCGAGGAGAACTTAACAATTCATCGACCAATTGCTCATAGGCATCGGGTGAGCGATTCTCTAAGAATCGATTTAATTGTAGGGGTGTAGGTGGTAGTCCCAGTAGGTCATAAGTTAAACGCCGCAATAGTGTAGTCTTGTCGGCGGACGTCGATGGTGATAAGTCGGCGTCTTGTAGGCGTTGCAGGATAAAATAGTCAACGGGAGAGCGCGCGAGTGTTGCATCGT
>JAYZBF010000228.1:0-5059 GCA_036338835.1 Planctomycetota bacterium | reverse complement strand
ACGATAAGGCATCTGGGGAATCGTTTTATGCGATGTCATTGTCACCTAACATTGAGCTGTCCACAGTAGAGGCTCATGATATTCTTGTGTTAGTGGACACATCTGCCAGCCAGGTCGGCGAATACCGCCGCGATGCGATGGCATGTTTGAATTCACTACTTGAGAATTTAGGCAAACAGCACCAAGTTAATCTGATGGCTGTCGACCTATTTGCAGTTGAAATGTCTGCTGGATTTGTCAGCCCAACGGGTGCTCAAATAGATGCTGCTATTAAAAAGCTCAACGACCGAGTTGCCTTAGGATCGACTGACATGGTCGAAATTCTATCCGCGGTCGCTCAGCAATTCGCCGCAAAGTCTAACCGCCCACGTAGTGTTGTCTACATTGGTGACGGCATGAGCAAAGCGAATCTATTACAGATTGCCGACTACAAACGCGTTGTCAATGAATTAGTAGCTAAACGCATTTCGCTTTCAACATATGCCATTGGACCTCAACGAAACATTCAACTGCTAGCATCGTTAAGCAACAGCACAGGTGGAGTGATTCGTGTCGATAATTCAGATCCTCAAACAAGCACAAAAAGCGGTTTTGATTTAGCTGGCGCTGTGACATCAGCCGTCGTATGGCCAACTCAACTGACCCTTTCTAAGGGCATGGATTGCGTTTATACATCAAGCACGATGCCACCACTACGCTCCGACCGAGACACAATCCTCGTCGGCGAATTACAAAAACGCGGCAACTTTGATGTTGCCTTAGTTGGAGAAGTAAACGGTCAATCAGTCAAAATGCAATGGACTGTGTCTGCTACGGGTTCCAACGAAGATTACAATTTTTTACCAGCTTTGATTCAGGCCGCTCGACCTCACAGCGGCGTTGGCTTAGCAACCCTTGGAACCGAAGGTCTAACTGAAGTACGACAATCGATTCAAAACAACATAGAAAATCTAAACCAGGTTGGACTGCATGCCTTAAAAACTGGCGACGTGAAAGGCGCGATTGACGTAGCAGATGAAGTGCTTCGTAAAGATCCAACCAACACCAAAGCCAAAGCTATCAAAGGCGCGGCAGAACGTGGTCCTGTGACCACAGAAATCGCATTGATTCAAGAACCAGTCGCCCCTGCTGCTCCAGTGCCAGCTCCAAATGATCCTAACGCTTTGGTCCTAGATGGCGGACCAGCGGACCTCGAAGACTCTCCGGACTTCCTAACGAACGTTGAACGAGAACGTGCAGTACGAGCAGGCAAGCTCATTGTTATCGTTGAAAACGGTTTAGAAGAAGCTCGTGATATTGTTGGCATCGACCCAGCGAAGGCGCGGCAAGATTTAAAGCTTATTCGCGAACAAGTGGAAGCAGCCACGGACGTATCTGGTGAAATTCGACAGAAGCTTCGCAAGCAAATTGAAGATGCAATTCGTGAAGCCAGTGTCCGTCAAATTGGTGTTGATTCTGCAAATCGTTTAAATCAAATTCGCGAAGCCAATGCAGAACGACTCAAAGACATGGTCGATGAAACGACTCGTAAGCAAGAATTAATTACTCGCTTGATGGAAAAATTCAATGTATTGATGGACGAAGCAGCGTTGGAAGATGATCGTAAGCGTGTTGATGAAGGTGAACAATACCTGACAGCCGACGCTGAAATCGCTATGCCTATTCGTACGATGCTGCCTTACGACGGAACACCTACGGCTGCGGTTTGGAAATCACGTATTCTGCGTCAATACCGTGGTCTAGAGAAATTCCGTGACTTGCGTCACAAGAACTTCGCGGACGTTATGTACGAGAATGAAGAAGCTTTGATTCCTTTCCCAGGTGGCGATTCACCAATTCGCTATCCAGAAGCGGAATTCTGGCATCGCATTACCGTTGAGCGTAAAAAGTACGTTTTGGACTTAGGTAACAATCCAGCGGAACAAAAGATCATTGACGAGTTAGATAACGAAACTCGCATGACGTTCTTTGATCAACCATTGAAAGATGTTGTCGACACCATTAAGGGACAGCACAACATCCCAATTATTATTGATGAACGAGCGTTAACTGAAGTCGGATTAGATTCCAATACGCCAGTTAATATCGATCTCAAAGGTATTTCACTTCGCTCAGGATTGAAGTTGATGCTTAACAGTTTGCAATTGACCTATGTGATCAATGACGAAGTGTTGAAGATTACGACCCCAGAAGCAGCCGAAAACGAACTTATTGTTCGTACCTATGAAGTTGGCGACCTTGTAATGCCTATTCCATCCGGTATGGGATTTGGCGGCATGGGCGGTGGCGGCATGGGTATGGGCGGCGGCGGCATGGGCGGTGGCGGCATGGGCATGGGCGGTGGCGGCATGGGCATGGGCGGCGGTGGTATGGGTGGCTTCCAAAATGTCGAAGACGAACTGTCACTCGGAACCAAAAAAACTCCGGCAACCGAAACAGCACCAGCTAAAGTTGAAAAAGTCGAAACGGATATTCCCAAAGCGATTGAACAACAATTGACCGTTATTGATCACCAACCTCTAGAAGGTGAATCACTCGACGCTGCTTGGAATCGTTATTTCAAGTCGACAGCAGATTTAAGTGACGAAGCGGTTACTCAACACGCTCGTCAGATTCGTTTTACGGTTCAACTGAAAATGATCCAAGCACAGCGATTGCATGCTCAAGGTGGTAAAGAAACCGAAGAACAAGCAGCTAAAGCAAAACGCTTAGTGGATGAGTCGATTGCAATCATGTTAGCCGCGATGCGTAATGAGCAATCTCAATTTTGGATGTATGAAGGCCTGGGATTGGCGATGCAAGCCAATCATGCTCCTCTGCGAGAAGTTGAACGAGCGCTGATGTCGGCAATTGACTACAGCAACAATCCAGAATCATTGTTGGCCGTGGGGATTTACATGTCCGAAGTCGGTTTACACAAGCGTGCTTTGAGTATCTTGCAAGATGTCTCAGAAGTAAATCCATATCGCCCTGAACCATACGTGCGAGGACTAGCAATAGCAAAACGTCTCGGTGACCTTGAAGGTTTGAAATGGGCAACTACTGGAATCCTGGCTCAAGCTTGGACCAACGAGCAAAAACACATTGAACTGGATGCTCGGCATACCGCTCAGGCATTGATCATGCAATTAAAGCAAGCCGGTCAGGAACAACCGGCTAAAGAGTTTGCACAAAGCATCGGCGAACAAACTGCTCGCGACTGTCGCATTGTCGTGACTTGGACAGGTAATGCGGACATCGATCTGCACGTACAAGAACCAGCAGGAACTGTCTGTTCGATCCAAAACGATCGTACAACATCTGGCGGAGTTATGCTTGGCGACACATTCGCTATGGCTGGTAATCAACCGGTTAATGGCTATAGCGAAACTTATGTTTGCCCGCGGGCGTTTAAAGGCGAGTATCGTCTTTTGATTCGTCGCGTTTGGGGAAATGTTACAGCAGGTAAAGTAACCGTTGATATCTACACGGACAATCCAGACCGGCCACATATCCATGAACAGATTCAATTGGACAACAAAGACGCCGTTGTGATCTTTGACGTGTTACATGGGCGGCGTATCGAACCAATTGGCGCACACCAACTGGAAAACATGCAGAAACACCAAGAGATCGCGGGTCGACAGATTTTGGCTCAACAACTCAACAGCCTAACCGATTCAGACGCCGCTCGAGATTTTGCGATCGCTCGTAAAATGGCAGCGCGTGACGGGCGATTCTTTGTGCCGGGCCGAGGTGGAGTTGGTTACCGACCACAAATCTCTGTTTTACCTTCAGGTGCAAACCTGACGGCCATGTCGCCGATTGTGTCTCCAGACCGCCGTTATGTTCGAATTTCGATTCCACCAACGCCAATTTCAACCGGTGTCGGTGATGTTCGTACGTTTAATTTTGCGACTGGAGCAGCTCAAGGATTTGACAACGACCGTGGAGGCGGTCAAGGTGGTGGTCAAGGTGGTGGTCAGGGCGGTGGTCAAGGCGGTGGTGGCGGTAACTAATAAACCGTGATTCCACTGATACGTTAAACAATGTGTTTGTCGGTGGTGCCAATTCTTAATACAGCGGGCTTGATAGGTTACCCGAACTGTTGACCCAAGCGACTGACAATTGTCTCGCCAATTTTTAGAGAGCTAGTAGCCGCTGGGCTCGGCGCGTTACAGACGTTGATAATGCGGTCTGAATCTAGAATGATGAAATCGTCTACAAGGGTGCCACTGGGGTCTAGGGCTTGCGCACGCACGCCAGAACGGCCACGCATCAGGTCATCAGCGGTGATGGCGGGAACGAGCCGCTGAAGTGCTTTAACAAACGCTTGCTTACTGCACGATCGCCACATTTCATGCATCCCCATGCGCCAGTGTTTAGCTGCCAGTCGTAGAAATCCTGCATAGGTGAGAGTTTCCAACAGGTCGCGCACGTTAATGTCGCGTTTGCGGTAGCCTTCTCGGGCGAACGCCAAGACAGCGTTGGGGCCGCATTCTAGTCGTCCGTCGATCATCCGAGTGAAATGCACGCCCAAAAATGGAAATTCAGGATTCGGTACAGGATAGATTAGGTGATTGCATAAGTGATGTGCGGAAGGTTTGAGCTCATAGTATTCACCGCGAAAGGGAATATTCTTTGCTGGCGATCGGTGTCCCGTTTTTTTAGCGATACGATCACAGTATATTCCAGTGCAGTTTATTAAATACGATCCGGTAAAATCTCCGGTAGAGGTGTCAACTATGATGCTCGATGTATCTTGTTGGATGCCAAGCACTTTGGATGATGTGACAATTGTGCCTCCGCGATCACAAACGACTTCCGCTAGACGCTCGCAAACTGCTCGGAAGTTAACAATACCAGCGTCGGGAACATGAATGGCTGCGATGCCCGCCGTATGCGGTTCTATTTCAGAGAGTTGATCACGGTCTAATAATTTGCACTCGACGGCATTGGCTTGCCCGCGTTCATAAATCATCTGCAAGCGTTGTTGTTCAATTTCGTCGACGGCGACAATGACTTTGCCACAAATATCAAACGGTATCTCTTGTTCGCGACAAAACGTTTCCATCATCTG
>JAYZBF010000227.1:0-10214 GCA_036338835.1 Planctomycetota bacterium | reverse complement strand
CGTGGGAGAGAATGACATGTCATTCCATCCTTACCGGCAACAGGCAGCGGAGCGATTGGCGTCGCTGATTGCTAAAAGCCGCGAAGATCTACAACGACCAGCTTTGAAATGGTATGTCAGTCAGCAGGCACCAACTGATGACGAACGGGTCAACAAGGTTGACGTGGTTACAGCCATCAGCGAAATCGCGGCGGCGGATGACAACTTAATTCATCTTAAGGATCTGGCGATTCCCAAGCAGGAAAAGAAGCTGGTCATCACCACCGCCGGCATCGTCAAACTAGGGGAACTCATTGCCGAGGGCTATCTCGGTAATCGGTAGCCGCCGGATCGCGCCGTTTATTTTTTGGCCCATTCGGATTCGGCTGCGTCGATTTCTTTATCCGTCATGCCAAAAGCTTTCAGGACGCCTTTGGCCATCATGTAGTTCCCGAGTGCATTCATATGCACACCATCACTGGTAAGTTGTTTTCCTTTGGGAGAATCTGCTGGAAAGTGCTTTAACGCTTCCTGCATATCGGCGTTCAGGTCGGCAAACAAACACTTCTTTTCTTTGGCTAAACTTTTTAGGAATGCATTGTAAGGGGCAAGTTGTTGATTGAGTTTATTGGATTGATCTTCGCGAATCATGGTCGAGGTTAAAATCATAACTTTGACGCCGGCAGCCTGCGCCCGATCGACGATCGCGGTGATGTTTTTCTTGTAGGGCTCTAATGCAACGCCACGATCACCATGCCAAACATCGTTGACACCACAGGACAGAGTCATCCAGTCAGGCTTGTGACTGAGAACATCTTTCTCCAGTCGCGCGAGCATTTGATTCGACTTATGACCACTGATTCCTGCATAACGCGCTGTAACTTCCAGCGACTGCGCATTAAGTGTTCGGATGACTAATTCACAATACCCGTTTGGTCTGGCGCCCGCTGCGGTAATGGAATCACCCAGAAAAGCTATTTTTTGACCTTTGGTAACGGTTAACTTATCGTTGGCATCAAGCTGTGATATAGCAAAACAGGAAAATAAAATAGCAACGCTGAGGATAAATCGCATCATGGTGAAATCCTTGGGATATTAGAATACCGAAACTTTGTTGTTTAGAGTGTACTTGCTGTACATAACTTTATCAAACGGCAGTCGCAGTGGGCGCAATAATTCATTTCGCTGAATCTTCGACCGAAGTGCTGTAGATATCGACTTTTCCTTTGACTTCACTGACGTAAAAAATACGTTTACCATCAGGGTGCCAGCAGGCAAAATCATCTTTGCCAGGATTAGTCGTGATCTGCTTTTGGTGGGATCCATCTGCGTTCATAACAAATATCTCGTAGTTTCCCTGAATCAAACTTGTGTATGCGATTTTCAAGCCATCCGGCGACCATGCGGGACGCGTATCGATTCCTGGATGGTCAGTTAGTTGCAGCATGGCGGACCCGTCAGCAGCCATGCGATAGATGTCGAAATTCCCACTGCGTGTCGACGTGAAGGCAAGCCGATTCCCTGTAGGTGAAAAGCGTGGATAAGCATCCAGATAATCCGAGTTGGTAAGTGCGGTCTTATTTTGTAATTGGATATCGGTTTGCCATAGTTGTTGTGAACCGTTGCTGTCTGGAAATGCGTACACGACCGACTTGCCATTTGGGCTTATCGTAAGTGCTCGCACGCAGGCGAATCCACCTCCCGGATTTAGATTATACGTCTCACCGGCTTCGATGTTTTGAACCTGAACCGATGTATGCAGATTGCCATCATTGCGTATAAACGCATAAAACTTCATGTCCTTCGAGAAATCGATTTGAATCTCATTAGTACTAGCGTTAACGTGAAAATCAGTGATTTCGCCTGATTGCAAATTCATTCGTTGCAATTTAATAAGTTGAGCTGTTTTGAGGACGGAATAAATGAGATCCTGTGTGTCATGTGTGAAACAGAGGTCTTGTTTCATGCGGCCATCGGTTGTGAGCCTTTCAGGCGGAACGCCTTGAACGCTCATCGTTAGCAGTAGGTAGGTGGCGGTGAAACTAAACACGCGGAACTTAGAATAGTTCATGGATGAAATCTCCGTCCGGCAGTACATTGAGCTCCGCTCGTTCGATACTAGTAATTCCCAGGCAATCCAGCATCGTTACGCCCACGCCGGTCGGTTCGATAGGGCGCGTGACTGGGTTCTCAGCCTTGGCATCACTGGCACCGATGACTCGTCCCGACTTAACGCCCGCACCAGCCCAGATGGAGAAATAGTTATTGGCCCAGTGATCACGGGATGCCCGTTTGTTAATTCTTGGTGTACGACCAAATTCGCCCATGCAGACTACCAGTGTCGAATCCAGCAAACCTCGCGTATCCATGTCATCTAGTAACGCCGATAATGCCTTGTCGAGAATCGGGCAGTGCCGATTGGGCAAGAGATCGAAATTCTTTACATGAGTATCCCATCCAAAATCTGTGTTGGGACTATACGCTTCTACATATTCGCTCCAGCTCACATTGACAAATGGAACTTCTGCCTCAACCAGTCGCCGCGCCAACAGCAGGCTTTGACCGAAGGACGTCTGGCCATAGTCTTCCCGCGTTTCCGTCGTTTCTCGGGTCAGATCAAGTGACTCCACAGCCTTCTTGTCGGTTAATAAGGTAAAGGCTTGTTTTGATTTCTTGTCCCAAATGTCAAAGGAATTCGCTGTGACTTTACGTTTGATTTTATCGAGTTGATCCTGTAGCAATCTTCGGTGGGCGATGCGATCAGGGGTGATGCCGTCTACTAGCTTTAGGGCTGGGATGTCAACTTTGCCCAATCCATCACACTGGATTAGAAACGGGTCATAGGCCTTTCCCCAATCACCGCCGCCGTAACCGTCGACAAATTTGGCAACGTCACGGGGAATTCCACGTGAAAGCATGACATACGGCGGCAGACCGGCTGTCGATCCCTGATGCCGCGACACGATGGAACCCCAGCTTGGTTGAATGGTCACTCCCCGGCCTTCACGGCTACCAGTGTAACCGTAAGTACCAGCGCCGGGATGTCCGCCATCATGAGTAATATTGCTACGAATGAGCGCATATTTGTCAGTGCGTGCCGCCAGCTTTGGTACTAACTCGGAAAAGCGAACACCGGGGATGGTTGTGGGGATCGTACCAAACGGCCCGCGGAAATCGAGGGGAGCATCTGGTTTAGGATCAAAAGTGTCGATGTGACTGGGAGCGCCCCATAGCCAAATAAACATGACAGATTTAGCACGTGCATTCACAGCTGCTTTCGCAATCTGATCTCCGCTCAGCGCAGCGGTCAGCGGCAAAGCTGCGCCGGCTTGCACGAATGCGCGACGCGATATGCCATCACAGCAACGGCTATTGAATTCGCCCAATCTAATCATATTGTTTCACGATCGTAGTTTTACAGAATGAATCGCAATTTATTATAGAGGAGCACAGGAAACGATGCACTAGATGACTGACTTAAACACGTTTGATCAAGGGCATCTCTGCGTGGGCCCAAGGTTAAAACACTTCGCGAATCGGGTTTCCGTTGGCAGCCAGCAGGATGGGGCGACCGTCCGGAGCCCGCAGTGGTTTCTCAAGATTCAACCCAAGCTTGCGGTAAACCGTAGCGGCATAGTCGTCGGGCGTGTAAGCACTTTGGGTAACGTAGCCGCCCTGTCGATCGGAGGCACCGATGATCTGCCCGCCGGGCACGCCGGCTCCTGCCATGACGATACTATAAGCGCCGGTCCAATGATCGCGTCCTTGGGCCTTGTTGAGTTTTGGAGTCCGCCCAAATTCCGTCACAAAGCAGACAAGCGTATCTTCCAATAGACCACGATCGTCCATGTCATTGATCAGGGCTGCGAATGCCTGATCGACGCGGCCCATCATCCACCAAGTGCCAATACCATATCGACCCCGCCCTCCTCCACCAGCCCCCGGAAGATTACAGGTGCCAGTAGCGTAGATGAAGTCATGATGATCCCAGTTGAGGTTCGTGCCACCGGGTGTCTTGGGTGTTAGGGGTTCGCGAACATCGATCGTGACGAATCGCACGTCCTGTTCAATCAATCGACGGCCTAATAGGTAGCACTGCCCTCGATGACCTCGTCCATAAGCGTCACGAAGCTGATCGGGCTCTTGTTCCAGGTCGAATGCGATCTTGCTCTTGGGGTTGAGGAGACTCTCTTCGGCCTGTGCAATTGCTTGCTGCCAACCCTGCGCCTTCTTGCTGTGATTGTTGGGCAGTCCGACGTCTAGATTCCCAAGTAAGTTCAGGCGATTTCGTAAACGCGATTCACCGATTGCTTTGTTCAAGGCAAGTCCGGGTACTTTCCAACCGGGTTCTGAGAGATCGCGACCGCCGGTCTTGAATACCTGTGTGTCGTAAGGCATAAATCCCAGTCGCGATTCTTTTGCCTGTTCAGAATTACCTGGCGCCATAATATAGGGTGAAAGATAACGACAACTCGAACCCATTCGATGCGCAACGACTGAGCCAATATCGGGCATTTCAAGCGGGCCGCCTGGAACATGTCCGGAAAGTGTATATTGCGTCCCCTTCGGATGCCCATTAGCGATGCCGGTTGTATGGTGCATCGAGCGGATGACGCTCAATTTATCCGCGACCTTTGATGTGTGCGGCAGCAATTCCGTAAAGTGCATTCCGGGTACGGTAGTAGAAATCGGTTTGTGGGGGCTAAGCTGTTGAACAAGCGTGTCTGGCTTGGGGTCCCAAGTGTCGGTGTGAGACATTCCCCCTTGCTCTAAAATCACCAGCACGTTCTTCGCCCGTCCAGGACGATCTCGGTGCTGTCCTTCCAGTGCAGTCAATGTTTCAGGATTATTGAACAGGGATAATCCACCAGCCATGCCGATGCCGATAAAATTGCGGCGACCTAGACGATACGGACGGGGCATGAAAATATCCTTGAATCTCAGTTTAATTTCAACACATTACAACGGCATTATTATTATCGGTCGTTACGGCAACAACAGCAAGGGTAATTGTGATACACCGGTCTACGTCGTTTCCCAAACTTTGCTGTCCACATGCAAGCCCGCCTCGCGATCCGGCTCCATTGCCAGCACGCGGTCATAGTTTTGAAGAGCTGTTCCGCCGAGGTGACGTGCCATCGCAGCGTACCCTTCGCGTCGATAATCCCACCAATTCATCCGTTGGAGCTGCTCCATCCAATCACATAAATGGAGTCTGATTAAGTCATCCCAATCAGCGCGTGACAATTGATACGTCTCGCCAGTCTCTCGATTCACGACTTCATAATTGGTGGTTTGATTAATAACTCGCTGGTCCATCAGGTGTCGGTCCATATAACAATTAAGAAATGCTATCTGTTCGGCGCGGGCGCCAATCAGTTCTTGCAGTTCACTGCGCTGAGAAACCGGCAGCTTAAAACTCTGAAAGATTTCTGTGCCATAAATGGAGTGGAAGAGTCCTGCGCGGGCAATATCCAATCCACTTCCCCACCTCAATAAATCGCGATGCACGGCTACCAGATGTGCCAAATAGTTCTTGTCGCCAGAGTGTTTGATTGTTTCTGTCCCGAGTTGGTTCAGAAACGAAACCAACTCTTTTAGCAGCGGATCCTCAACGGTTTTCATAGTCATGGCAACTCAGTTTGATTTATAGTGATACTGTGCTAATAAGTTTGACACCTGTCGTTGAAACCAACGAGCTATTTGGCATTCGCTCTGACGCTGTGCGCATATCGCAACTTTCCGGTGTAACCATCATAGTATTGAAAAATCACCTGAGGCCTAGGGAACGCAACCCAGCGATGTTGCCCAAACTCAAGTGGATTGTCAAACACATTGTTAACCTGCACGACGCAATAAGTCGGTCCTCTGAGTTGATCTCGCGCGACGTCATTTTGCCAGTGCGTTGACCAATGTATATCCACTTCTCGCGGACCGTATTTGAACAGACCATTGGCAGGACGATCCCCCTCATCGGTGTAGTAGTGGTTATTGGAGTTGTGCGGACCGGAGGCAAATTCCCAAACATTGTCGGTAATACTACAAACGAAACTATTGTGCAGGTCACCGGTCAAGAGAAACACGGGTTGTTTTAGTTCATCCCAAGCGTCAATCAGCATTTCCCGTTCATGATAGAAAACCGTCCATGCATCATCCTTGTTATCAGCTCGCACCTTGCCACCCCCTACGTGCGGTACCATAAAGTTGACGGATGAAATGACGAAAAGGAAATCTGCCTGACTGTCGGCCATCCCCTTGAGAAGCCATTCCCGTTGTTTTAGGCCAAGCATGGAGATATCTTTTTTATAGGGATCGGACTTGTCGTGCATCTGCCGTTGACCACGAGTATCACAAACAAAAAAATCACAGTTGGCGACCGTCATCTTAAAATACGATCGTCGCCCCAGTGAATACGAAACGGTAGCGTCCTCATCGAAAGCGGGTTCCACCCGAATTCGATGTTTATCCATCACTTCGACGATTTCATAAACACCGGCATTTGCAATTCCTCCAACGTCATCCAGTTCATTTTCATTAACGCCGTCGGTCCGAGTGCCCCAATGCACATGCAGATTGCTGACCTGCGCCATATCGATAGACTTAAAATCTGCCGTTGGGTCCGTTAGAATCGTCCCCTGCTTACTGACCGCTGCCCGACTGATATGAACACGTTGGGGGAAATCGGTGGGATTTGCCCAGCCCAAATAGTCATACCAAGCTCGCACGCCAATATCACGAAAAACGGCTCGTCGATCACGTAATCCTGGAGACCCCGCACCCCAAACGTCATTTAGTATTTCATGATCGTCATACATGAAAAAGCTGGGGACTTGGCGATGCCATTCAGTTAATACCGGTGCTTGATTAAGAAAATGTTTGTAATTCTGCCAGACGCCAACGATCGAGGGAGCAGTTTTGACCAAATCGGGCGTGGCATCAGCAGGTTGCCCGACTTGCTGTAGCCATTGCGCCGGAGTGTATTCACGTTGAGTCTCATAAAGCCAATCACCGTTGAGGATAGCAAAATCGATGTCATCCTTGATTTCGCGAAGCATTGTGTGAAAGGCGGGTAACTGAGGACCGTTACTGTGCACAGGGTTTTGGTTATTTCCGCAAGCATACTCAAATTTAAAGTTAAATAGTCCTGCTGGGTTGAGCTGCTTGTGTTGATATTGTTTGGCCACAGGTAACGTACGGAAAGATCCTTGGCGACCGGTCAATTTAGCAACATCGGGCATCTCAACGCGATAATAGTATTTCGTTCGACTATCCAGATTCTGTAACAATACCCAACCCGTACAATCACTGTCCAACTTCGTTTGGACCACGGCGCTGAGTTGATCTAGGTTCGCAGAGTCCGTGCCGTAATGCACTTGAAATCCGCCCGGTTCTGCCGTCCGCACCCAAACGCCAACCGTTGAGGAAGACACACGGCCGAGAATGGGTCCGTGAGTAATGTGGTTTTCGATTTCCGCAGCGTCTGTCGAAACGGCTAGTAAAGCACTCAACATTACCGTGCATAATAAAAGGGATTTGTTTTTGTTTTCAAACATCAGTGATAAACTCCTAGGTGGGTGAACCCCGCATTCACAATGCGGTGCGTTGGATAGTGTATTGTAACGTTTATTCACAGGGAGGTTGAGCATACCCCTTGGCAAACGGCGAGTAATCCCGACACGTTTTCATGACCCTATGATTAATGTTCGTTTTGCGAAAAAACGCGAACGGGCTCGACGACCTCGTCATCCCAGGGAAACGCGGGCCGCTGTGAATGTGAATAAGGTAAGTGCTTGCAAGTAGCCGGTGTGGGGCCTTTTGTGTCTAGCACGATAAAATGCTCACTGCAGTGTCCAAAAGCCATGCGGTAATTCATGGGGTTCTTGGCGACGATATATTTCATGCGGGTTACATCTAGCTCGAGAGCAGAGTACTGTTCGCCACACCATTCGTAGGTAGGAAATGAACTCAGGCAGACATGTACGCCAGCAATTTTCAGCACCGCTGCCGGTCCCATATTGCCTTCACAACCGTCCCAAATGCCTCCAGAGTAAGTGAACTTCCCATCGGATAAGTAAAGTACTTCGCCCGACACATGCAACGGAACTCCCCACTTCCGATCATGCTGGTGGCCGAGTTGAAGATTAACCACCGCTCCGATTCCGGCAGCATGGCATTTGTCAGCAGCCGCGCTGTCTACAACCGGCATCACGGACGAGATGTTTTCTCCTAATGCTATCAAATAAGGAAGAACTTCAATGCTATCGCCGGCCGCTCCACCGCCACAGCAATCCGCAGTATCAACCAGGACGACTGTACCGTTCTGGGACTGACCGACATTAATGGCAGTTGGGACCGCGACTAAGATGGGTTCTAAGGAAAACCGTTGTTCCCAATAAAATTCGGCAATATCTTGTGCCAACTGCCCCGCTAGATCCGGTGCATTGTTGGTAATTACCAAACCACCACCTCCCATTTCTGGCGCATCGAGATAGGGATGTACGAGAAAAGCACTAGTACTGTAAACCTCGGGCCGCGTTTCCATTGATTTGGCATATTTCATGGTTTGTGCAAATGGTCCATCGCCTGAAGTACCGCCGTTGATAGCACCAACCAGCACCGGCGCCATTCCCATAGCCATCGTTGGCTGCAAAGTCCCCTGTAAAATATCAATAAGAGCTTGAGCAGCACGGATGCCCGTTTCCGCGGCATCACAGTGCGGGTATGTTTCCCATGCGATTAGGGCGTCTGCGAAATCTAGCATTGGCTGAGTGATGTGGGCGTGTAGATCCAACGTTGCAACTACAGGTACGTCTGGCCCTACGGTCGTTCGCACTGCCCTGAGAAGGTCGCCTTCTAGGTCGCACTCACTCTCGGTTGCCGCAGAACCATGCAAGGCCAGCAGTATGCCGTCTAAGCCTTCGTCTTGTTGCGCCGTTGCCAAGGTCGTCAGCAAATCGGTCTTGATGGACTGATAGGTTGAGTCAAGCACGAGACCGCCGGGACATGCCGTAGCTGCTACGGTCGGAACGATTGCACATTGACGTTCCGGTTGACCTAAAATCTGCAGGAAACCGCCGATGGTTCCGTCAGTGAGGGTCAATAAATCGTCTTTTCGAAGATATTGAGTTCGCTGGAAGGAGGCCATGTCGGTGGGAATTCCGCCAAAATGATTGCACTCGACTAGCAGCGCACCTATCGCGATTCGGTAATTCATTTATCGTCCTTCGTACAACATGCCGTAGGTGTGGGGTACCGTCATTTTGCGTTACAATGAGTTCGAATACAAGTTTTAGTTCCACCTCGAGTTTAAAGCATGAAAATTCCACTCACATTTGGCTTGTTGGGCATCAGTTTATTAATCGCGGGTACATTGTCCGCACAAAACTCTGCTCCTTCGTCACATATGGTCTTCGACGATCGCTTCGATGGCGACATACTCATTCAGGAAGTGCGTGTGCCCAAATCTGGTGAAGCGATGTATACCTATTACGAAACGTTGGGCTGGCGTGGTTTGGGTGCAGGGTACGCAGGTATTCAGGCGCATCCCAAAGCACATAATTACATCTTTTCCATTTGGGATCATAAGAATCATACTGCACCAATTCGCGCTGTTTATCACGGTGCGGGCACTAAAACAGAAGGGTTCGGGGGAGAGGGTACCGGTCTGAAGTCGTGGAACTTTGAACTGGGTTGGGATACCGACGTATGGTACACGCTCGTGTTGAGGAATTGGGATGTCAAAAACCACACGCAATATGGGTTTTGGGTTCGATCAAGTAAAACTGGGATTTGGACACATATGGTCACAATGGATGTCGCTTCTCCAAAAGCCTATTTTCAGGGGGGCACCGATGCCTTTATCGAAGATTGGTTGAACACCGGAAAAAATGCGCGTACGACCAATTTGCGTAATGGTTGGAAACGCCGCCTCGACGGATCCTGGTATGCCTTTGGACAGGGTCGCTATTCGGTGAATTACTGGGATCTGGAAAAAGGAAAGCGATCGTTTAACTATAAAACAAACTGGGACGGAGGGGTCCGTCGTGATGCTACGGGCCTCTATTATTTCATGACCGC
This sequence comes from Planctomycetota bacterium, assembly GCA_036338835.1. Classification (GTDB taxonomy): domain Bacteria; phylum Planctomycetota; class Planctomycetia; order Pirellulales; family Pirellulaceae; genus UBA721. The sequence continues at coordinate 158 of JAYZBF010000227.1, read as the reverse complement.
CGGTGGCGAGAAGACGCTCGCTACTTCAAAAAATCCCTCGACTCATGCTATCAAGAGAACGCTCAAAAGTCCGAAGTATACTCCCTTGTCCCTAAGAGGTGTTACGATAAAATCCCCACAAAAAGATATGCTGGTCGTGGACTGGACTGCAGACCCGA
>JAYZBF010000226.1:0-7308 GCA_036338835.1 Planctomycetota bacterium | reverse complement strand
CAACGGGAATTTCAGCGATATATGCAACGCGTCAAATAGTTATTGCAAATTGGGTATCCAACGCGTTTTTCTTTGCTTGTATCTTTCCCGCGTCTTCTATAAGATTAGATGTACTTAATGATCGATTCATATCTGACTCAGTCGATGACTTTTTAGATTACTAGCGGGAGAAACGAATGTTGTCCAATAACAAAGCAGCCAATAAAAATTCGAATCGCCGAGAATTTTTGAAGACCTCGACGTTAGCTGGAGGCGCGTTAGCGACGTCGCTTACTGCGGCAAATCCAGTGCATGCTCAAGGGTCGGACATCTTAAAAATTGGTTTAATTGGCTGCGGTGGTCGAGGTAGTGGCGCGGCTGTTAATGCCATGCGTGCGGAGGACAATTTACGTCTGACAGCAATGGCTGAAGCTTTTCCCGATCGATTAGAGCATTCCAAGAATATATTGAGCCGTCAACTTGGCGACAAATTCCAAGTTGATGATGATCATAGCTTTGTTGGATTTGATGCATATAAAGAGTTGTTAGCCACCGATATTGATGTGGTTTTACTGTGCACTCCTCCGCATTTCCGCCCGGCGATGTTTAAAGAAGCGATCGCTAAGAACAAGCATGTGTTTTGTGAAAAGCCCGTAGCAACTGATGCTGCCGGTGTACGCAGCGTGATGGATAGTGTACGCGAAGCAAAGGACAAGAATCTTAACGTCGTCTCGGGACTGTGTTGGCGATATGACTATGGTGTCCGCGAGATCATGAAGAAGATTCAAGATGGAGTAATTGGCGAAATTCGCTCGATTCAAGAAAATTATTTGACAGGTACATTATGGCACCGTGGTCGAAAACCTGAATGGAGCGAAATGGAATACCAGATGCGAAACTGGCTCTATTTCACGTGGCTTGGTGGAGATCATATTGTCGAGCAACACATCCACAGCTTAGACAAAGCGATGTGGCTAATGGGCGACGAACCGCCGGTACGCGCCACTGGCTTGGGTGGTCGTCAAGAACGTACAGACGAAAAGTGGGGACACGTCTTTGACCATTTCTCCGTTTGCTATGAATGGGCCAATGGAGTTAAAACTCACGCCTACACTCGCCAGATGGCTGGATGTTCCAACAATGTGGAAGATTTCGTTGTTGGTACCAAAGGCACCGCGCGTGTGTTACGCAATTCTTATAGCATTAACGGCGAAGAGCAATGGCGTTACAAAGGGCCTAAACCAAGTATGTACGATGTAGAGCACAAAGAGTTATTCGCTGCAATCCGCTCTGGAGACACGATTAACAATGGCGATTACATGTGCAAGAGTACAATGCTGGCAATCATGGGACGAGAAGTTTGCTATACAGGTAAGACGCTGACTTGGGAGCAGATGATGAATTCCAAGCAAGACATGACACCGGCTTACGAGTGGGGTGACATCGCTGTCCCAGAAGTAGCTCGACCTGGCAAAACCCCGTTTGTTTAACGAATGGGTCAGTCTTAGAAGTGTGCTTCGACACGTTTGATGGCATCAGCTACTCGACATTCGCCGTAAGCCATTGTGATCGACGCGTCGGACTGAATCCAATCGGCGACTCGGCGGTTAGCGGAAATGACTGTCGTGTGCGCTCGGTTGCCAAAGAACTCACCAATTTCTGAGTAGGCAGCGCGAGTGTATTTCCTAGCAAGCCACATCGCTAGCATGCGGGGGTGACTAATGGATTTAATTTTTCCGTTTGACCGCAAGCTTTTTTTATCGATTCCAAACGTTTTACAGATAGCTTTTTCGATGTCGAGGATGCCGATGGGTCGTTGAACACATTGAAAGAGATCATGTAGTTGTTCCTCTGCCTGCCTCAGCGTTAGCCCTGCCCCCGTAACTTGTTGTAAAATACGAATGCGGTTCAAGGCCCCCTGCACGTGTCTCGCGTCAGGTTGCACCCGTCGGACCAACATGAGAACAATCTCAGAACTAATATCCAATTGGTGTCTGCTGCAGTATTGGTGTGCAATCTGCAGTCTCATGCTTTCGTCCGGCGGTGCGATATTACACACCAAACCACTCGAGAGTCGCGCCACTAAGTCTGCTCCGAGCCCGGCTATTTCAGTCGCCGGTGCTTTCGCCGAAAAAACAAGTTGCTTACCGCTGCGAAGCAGCGAATCGACAGTGTAGTGAAATTCTAATGTGGTCGCCGACTTACCAACAAAAAATTCAATTTGGTCAATAAGCAGCACGTCGACATCTCGATATCGACGGCGAAAGCTAGCTAGCCCTTTGCCTTGGAGACCCTCGAGGAAATGCGTGGTAAATTGCTCGGCCGTTAGATACATCGCACGGCCAGGTTTAACACGGTCACGGAATTCATCCCAAATCGATTGCAGTAGATGTGTTTTGCCGCTGCCGGATGGACCATAGACGTACAGTGGTGATACGGATCCTGGGCTTTCTACGATGGCCTGAGAAGCTCCGAATGCGATTTGATTGGAAGCTCCGCATACGAGGTTCGAGAAAGTGGGGCGCGGCTGAGCGTTGGATGCGGGGGTGTCATCGCGTGAAGTGGATGGCGTTAGTGACGCTGCTATTGCTGTTGGCTCGAGGTGTCCTAGATCGTCTTGTGACGTACAAGATGATGACTCATCTGTTGTTAGTGCGACGGTGAACTCAACTTGTAACGATTGTCCTTCAATGCGGCGCGCCACTTCAACAATATCTCGCTGGTAGACTCGTCGAAGTCTTTCCAGAGCGAACGCAGTGGGCGCAGAAATCGAAAGCGTCGATCCGGATAGGTTCCATTGAACCGTTGGGTCGAACCATAATTCGAATATTTGATTACCAATCTTGTCAGCCACGTCATTCTTGATTGCTGACAGGATGTTCTGTTCGTCCTTGGTCACTCGACTTTTCATCCTTTATGCGTCGTAAGCGAAAGTCTGTTGTAACCATCGTAGTTACAACCCTCGGGCCCATTATTGTGATGCCGCGAGATTCCTTGACTCAAGCTTTTTCATTTTCTTGTACTGTATCTGAACAAATAACACCCGCTGTGAAGCCGGATAACTTGATTCGCTTCACAGGGGATCGCTTCTGTTTTATCACGGGCAATTTGTCTTGTTGCACCAGTGATAAAGCGGAACCGAATTACGATTGTAAACTTGCTAGTGCCACAATCAAAGTACTTAGACGGCAAAGAGTCAATAAACATTGCAAAGAAGTTAAAAGCTACCTGTACAGCCTACAACGAGATAGATATTGAGAGTTAATTGTTATCGGTGAGGCGGCAGCCTAAAGGTGGAAAACCTGTCGACTAACGAAGATTCACTGTCGGCGCCGACGTAGGTTTCCATTTCTTTACGTTTGCTACTCATCGATAGCTGTAAACCGGCATGTTTTATAAAAGGCAAACCGCACCGCTGTTATTTAGCGGCCAAGATTTGTTTATAGTGCTCGCTCAGTTGGGTGCCGATTGTGGGGCGATTCAACTCGAATTGGATCGCGTATTGTGAATGGCGGGTGTTGTTGTGGGTGGCAGCGTGAGGGGATTGAGTAATCATTAAGACGCTAACGGGTCGTCGGTTTTGGCTTTTGATGTATAGACCGATGAGGGATGTGGGACGTTTTGTTAAATGAAATTTCTGTTGCAGCATCGTGATTATTCTTTGTGGTTCACCAGTGGTGCCTCTAAATGCGATGCGTTGCAACTGTTGTTGGTTGTCAAAATAATAGGTAAGCGCCCCAGCGAGGTCGTCGGTTTGTTCGCCCGTCACAATCGGAACTCGGTAACCGAGCCACGATCCACTTTGTATATTTTTCGAGACGCGGGCCCAGCGCTTTGTAATCCATGTGGGTGTGATGTTCATGTTAATAACATCTTCAAATCGACCAATCACTCCTCCGTCTAGATGTGGCATATTGCCAGTTGGATTTACGGTCAGCATCGATTCCTGAGTGACCAATCCGATGGAGTTCTTTTCATCGTCTGACGAAAAGAAAACAGTAATGGAATCACCAACGTCACCGAACCATTGCGTCATGCGTTGCCAAGTTCCCACTTCGTCGGATTGCGTGTCGGCGCCCAATCTTGATGCGGAATTCATGAATAACAATGGCACCACAATCACGCCTGAAAATAGAAGTAGCACGATACATCTTTTTAAAATCCATCTCATAATTGTTTGCACCTTTCGACAAAAAGCTCAATGGGTCTGTGAGATCCTTTGTTTAATCATGCGACATGTACGTCAGATGATTTGTAATTCTTTGATTGGAGTGCTAGGTGTAGGTAAGGAATACTCCAGAGCAGACCGGATTAAACGGATTATTCTCGTTTTGCCATGATGGCAATGGCCCGTTCACTCGATTGAGCTTCGCCTAAGATGATTAAGGTGATTTGATTGTTGCCCTGAGGTTGCAGTTGTTTTCGTAGTTCCGAGGGTGAAAACGGTAGGCCCTGTTTCTTGATTTCAAGGTGTCCGATGTGACGAGTTTTTAACCATTGTTTGATTTGCTTGCGATCAAAGGTCATCTGCTCAACCACTTGAAAACGACTGCCTCCCGACGGCGTCAATTGTTCGTTGGATGTGTAGTAACTAAAACGCCGGTGGATGGCTTCGAGTTGGTGCTGTTGAGCCCATGAACTGCTAAGTCCCGCGGCACGGATAGCTGGTGCTGGCTCGTAAATATAGGTCTGGCATGTTTTAGCAATCGCGACGTTACTGCGGTCATGGAGTTTGTTTGACGCAACGCTGAATACCCATTCGGCTGTGCCAGCGGAAGTAACGCCTATGGCCTGAGTTGTGCGTGGTTGACTAGTCGTTGAGAAAATAACGTGTTGTTGGCGACATTCACCTCTTGATTGAATCCATTGGCAACAGGCCATTTCACTGTGCCAGTGCTCAGGAACTTGAGTGGCGGGCGCTAGTTTTATAGACAGCCCGCGCTTGTCACGCTGGGTCAATAGTTCTTCGATGAACGATGGTCCAGGGCAATAGCCTTCTAAGGCAGTGTGTCGTTGGCCATCGGCGCGACGATCCGGATCGAGATGAACCCAGCCTGTGGATTCCAGGTTCGCGGTGCGAGCGTCGATTGCCAACATTTCGACCTGTCCGGTTGTCCTCGTCACATTTGCATTGTGTTCGGCAATCCATGCGGTCGTTGGGTTGATGTCCACTCCGGTCACGTCGAACGAGTTTGCGAGAGCCATTAAGTCGCCACCGATACCACAGCATAGGTCAGTGACATGAGTGACTGCGGGATAGTCGTGCTGTAGTTGTGTTGCTTTGAATGTAGCGATGGCCATGTCCGTTGATTGTTGCAAGCCAATTTCCGTGAAGAGTAACTGTTGGGCTCGAGGAAATTTTTCGATTGCCCGTTGTTTTAATTCCGTTTGAGCCACTAGGATTCCGGCCCGATCCACGCCTACTTCGTCACGAAGTTTTAGGAACTGATTGGGTGACAGCGGCATTGCAGTTTCAAGCCAGCCAAATTTCGTAATCGCTTGTGGAGATGTTAACCAGCGATAGTTTGGTAGGTGTTGATCGGGCATTGTTTTAGTAGGTATGTTGGGTGGCAATGGATGTTGACCAACTAGGGTTAGTTTTGCTACATTTCTCGCTGCACTGTAAGAAAACAGTGAATTTCGATTTAGTTGGACGCGGGCGTTATAGGGACAACCACATGCACCACGGATTATTATGTTCTCGATTTTCTTTTGTGATTATAGCGTTATTATGCGTAACGGGATGCCAACAGTTGACCCCCTTTAATTGGAATTCCATCAATCCAACAACGTCTTATCCGGAATGGCAAAATGACGATAAGTACATGACGACGTGGAATGACAAACATCGTGATCTCTCTAAATTACGAGAAAATGCAGCAGGGATGTCCCACACCAAGCAAGTATCGCATGCGACCGCTTTGTCGTCGCAGATAAAACAAGAGCAAGTACCGGTGGTACGGCGTGAAATGGTGCGGGCATTGGTTGCATTTCCTGTGGTCGAAGCTGAAGTTGGTTTGGAATTTGCAATTACTGACGAGGACGCTGATATTCGCGTAATTGCCTGTCAGGCTTGGGGCAAACGCCAATCCGACCGCGCTTTTAAGTTGTTACTGGAGACATGGAGGAGTGACACGGAAGTTGATGTGCGAGTGGCAGCGATCCAGGCAATTGGAAACTTTAATGGCGAAGAGGTTTACGCGGAACTCATCAAAGCGCTTTCCGATCGTGATCCCGCTGTCCAATTTGCGGGAATTCAAGGATTTCGAAAATTCAGTGGTGAGGACTGGGGGGAAGATCCTGAAACATGGATAGCATGGACTAAAGGTGAACGTCCTGAGGTGATCTATGACGGCACGGAGAACATTGCTGACATGTTCAACCCAGCGAATCTATTTCGCTAAAAAAGGTAAAGCTATAACGATCCTCGACGTCGGTTAGTATGTTTCATACGCATGAAATGGGATTGCTCATATGTGAACTTTCCGATTACTATAGTCACACATTGTTAGCGTACGTCACGTTTTAATCAAAGGGTAAGTTAACCACAGATGCCGTCCAAGTTTCGTGATCCCTTTGCCTCGATCTACAAGAATGCGGCGAAGTTACGTTTAGCCCTCAAGGCGGATGCCTTGATGTTGATGCTAGATGGACCGGCGGATTGGAAAAATATTCGCAAAGTTGGGCAGTACAAACTCATTCTTTGCGTCTCTCAAAGTGCTGAGGATTTAGAGGGCGCTGAGGAATTTGGATTGACACCGGTTGTTTTGGAAGCGGATGAGAGTCCCGTGCATCAACGTATGGAAAACGCATTGTTAGAATGTGTCGCCAATGATGTGCTGGATTCCGGAGCACAGGTGGTTGCGTTGTATAGCGGTTTTGATTCCAAGGGAATCGATAGTATATCCGTCCTACAGCTCGGTGAGCACTTGGGGAAACTGACTGCCCGAGATTTGCGGCAATTAGAAACGAGCGTGCCCCTTGAAACACTTAAATCCGTTGTGGACTTAGCGGTTGAGATTGGACATGAGGGTCGCGAAGGAAACCCAGTGGGAACGTTGTTTGTTGTGGGGTGCACCCGACAGGTGATGGAATATAGCTCCACAGCAGGATTTGATCCAGTGAAAGGCTATGGTAAAACGGATCGCAACATCAAGGATGCGAGAACTCGCGATGCGATCAAAGAAATCGCGTTACTCGATGGCGCATTCGTTGTAGGAAGCGACGGGGTCGTTGAGAAATGTTGTCAAATCATACAGGTTAAAGCAGCGAGTATTACTCTATCTAAAGGACTTGGCGCCCGTCACTGGGCGGCCGCTTCGATTACTC
>JAYZBF010000225.1:0-33385 GCA_036338835.1 Planctomycetota bacterium | reverse complement strand
AGGTTCTTATCGCGTAATTGAATAACGTCAACACCCGCTGCGCACAACTCGTTAATGCGGCGGCTAAATTCATCACGATCGCCTTGTCCATCAACAATTGCATACACGTTGGCCCGAACAAGTCGCTCGTCCGTTAATGATGCGTTGATGATCATCTTTTCAAGTTGATAAACGTCGTATCGCAGTTGCTCGAACAATTCCGCCGCATCCGAAAACATCGTCTTGCTATATTCCTCTAAACAACGCAATGCCTGCTTTAGTCGACCAAAAGCGGCTGCGACGACAGCCAAAACGTTATCACGACCCGTTTCTTCGGTTGTCGTCAAGTTACGTCCCACATCATTCTGACTTTCACGTGCCACTGCGCGATCGCTCAATGGTATCAATTGCGTAATGGTCGCCAAACGATGTCGTAATGACTTGGTTGCCTGGGACAAGTGAGCATCATTCACAACAAAACGCACGTACTCTTCTATAGTGCGCAATGCCTCAACAGCTCGATTTGCGTTCGCATCGATAATTCGCAATACACCGATAGCTTCGTTGTTATCCATCAAACCACTGCGTTCAAAAATAGGAGGTTTATTCTTCACTTCTTTTAGTTTGGAACGGCATTTGCATTATTACTAGTGGGGGCTAGCATTTCGACGCCGTTTTACTGCAAACCTAGATTAACAGTTACGCTGCCCTGTCAAAATGGCAGGACAAAAAGTGACGTCCATTGATGTCCCCCAATTCAACACCCCAGAAAACCAGCACCGGTTCAATTATCAAAACAGATATGAATGTGCAAATAACCACAACAAGAACAAATCGATGTTAAGTAACCTTGCCGCAAGAAGAAAGGAGTCGGTAGAATCCCTATTAACGATTCTGTCTTAACCAATGATTTCCAATACTGACATGGCACCTATCATTCTTAATCCCTGGATTACCGCCGCCTGGCCGGGCCTGTCACGACTATGGCTGCGCGGCCAATGGACGGGACTGGGAATGGCCGCTGGGTTTGGAGTCCTCTTCAATTTGGCTCTCACCTGTCAATTTATGTGGATCGAAACAGTGCCGAGCCTTAGCCTGGATGTAATCTGGACCTGTGTAGGACTTTGTTGGAGCATCGGCGCCATCGACGGTTTTCGAATAATTCGTAAACATGCAACTCAACTGCAAATACGTCACCAGTTCAATCGCGACTATACAGACCAGCACACAACATCGAAAACAGTGTCTGATGCTCCACCGGTATTGGATCCGGCAGACGAATACGAGTCCGTTGAATCACCTGATATTTCCGACAAGCTATTTCTCGACGCGCGAAATCAATATTTCAAAGGCAACTGGTTTGAGTCTGAAGCAATCATCAATCAAATTCTGACCGAGTCACCTCATGATATTGAAGCGCGATTACTACTAATTACTTTATTACGACACACAAATCGCATTGAAAAAGCGCTTGTTCAGATCACGGAAATTCAAAAGTGGGATAACGTAAAACAATGGGAATTTGAAATTAAACGAGAACTAGAATTGTTGGAATTGAAGTTAACGTCGCAAAACAAAAATGACCCTTCATCCGTGGCTGCATAAAGCGTGTAATCACCATAATCACTTTAATTAAAAAACAATATAAAAAACCAACTCGGTGTCTACTTAAGATTCCATTTGGTGGTATCCCCGAAATACATTTTTTCGGGTATGTTGTTAAATAGGAACTACAATTTGAAAAAGCCTTGATTCAATTTTTCGGGATTTTTGGAACATACTTGACATGCGGTTTCGCTTTAGATGGCGAAACGGGTATTACTTTAGCGAAGCAAAATACACAACAAGGAGGGAGTCATCATGTACGAACGATTTACAGATCGAGCACGCAAGGTGATGCAGCTTGCCAATCAAGAAGCGCAACGATTTAATCACGAATATATCGGCACGGAACATGTGCTATTAGGTCTAGTTAAAGAAGGCAGTGGTGTTGCCGCCAATGTATTGAAAAACTTAGACGTTGATCTGCGGAAGATCCGCCTTGAAGTTGAAAAACTAGTGCAAAGTGGTCCCGAAATGGTGACCATGGGGAAACTCCCTCAAACACCACGCGCCAAAAAAGTGCTCGAGTATTCCATGGAAGAAGCTCGCAGCTTAAACCATAATTATGTCGGTACAGAACATATCCTGCTTGGCCTGCTTCGCGAACAAGAAGGCGTGGCTGCCCAAGTATTAATGAACCTCGGCATGAAGCTTGAGGACGTCCGTGAAGAAGTACTCAATCTACTCGGGCATGGGCTCGAAAACGGCGAACAAGACGAACGCTCCCGCCACGATTCAGGTTCATCGGAATCAAGTGGCAAAAGTAGCAAATCAAAGACACCCGCTTTGGATAGCTTTGGACGTGACCTGACGGAACTTGCCAAGCAAGGGAAACTCGATCCCGTCATTGGACGCGACCAAGAGATTGAACGATCCATCCAAGTACTTTGCCGTCGTACCAAGAACAATCCTGTGTTGCTAGGCGAGGCGGGCGTGGGAAAAACAGCCATTATTGAGGGATTCGCACAGCGGGTGATCGATGGTGAAGTCCCAGACCTGTTAGCAGACAAACGAATCGTCGTATTAGACCTTGCGATGATGGTAGCAGGCACGAAATATCGAGGGCAATTTGAAGAACGTATCAAAGCGGTTATGAATGAAGTACGCCGAGCAAAGAACACCATTCTATTTATCGACGAACTCCATACACTCGTTGGTGCTGGTGGCGCAGAAGGCGCTATCGACGCAGCGAACGTTCTCAAGCCAGCGTTAGCTCGAGGCGAAATCCAATGTATCGGTGCTACAACGTTAGACGAATATCGTAAATATATTGAGAAAGACAACGCGCTCGCTCGACGGTTTCAGGAAATCATTGTGAACCCGACCAACAAGGAAGAAACTGTTGAAATTCTCAAAGGACTGAGACAACGGTACGAGGAACATCATCGTGTAGAGTTCACCGATGAAGCGTTAGAAACTGCGGTCGAATTCTCTGAACGTTACATCCCCGCTCGCTGTTTGCCAGATAAAGCCATTGATGTTATTGATGAAGCCGGAGCACGTATTCGGTTGAAGACAATGACCCGCCCGCCAAATCTAAAAGAGCTTGATACTGAAATCGAAGCCCTTAATGGTGAAAAAGAAGAAGCGGTTGCGAATCAGGATTTCGAAAAGGCTGCTGCGTTGCGTGACAGCGCTGACAAACTACGTAAGAAAAAGGAAAACATCACCCAAGAATGGCGCGAGAAATCTGCTGAAGCAGGCGGAGTTGTTGATGAAGACGTCATCGCTGAAGTTGTCTCGAAAATGACTGGCGTTCCACTTACTCGCCTTTCAACGGAAGAAGGTAAGCGTCTGATGGCAATGGAAAGTGAATTGCATAAGACGGTGATTAGCCAAGCCTCTGCAGTCACAGCGATTTCAAAAGCGGTTCGCCGAAGTCGCAGTGGTCTAAAGGATCCTAAACGACCCACTGGCTGTTTCCTGTTCGCCGGACCCACGGGTGTCGGGAAAACTTTGCTCGCTAAAGCACTCGCTGAATACATGTTTGGTGACGCCGAAGCACTCATTCATATTGATATGAGTGAGTACATGGAAAAACATAACATCAGCCGACTCATCGGTGCCCCTCCAGGATATGTTGGCTTCGAAGAAGGCGGGCAATTGACCGAGAAAATTCGACGGCGACCGTATGCCGTTGTATTGCTTGATGAAATTGAAAAGGCACATCCCGATGTGTTTAATATGCTACTGCAAGTGATGGAAGAAGGACGATTGACCGATAGTTTTGGTCGCAACGTAGACTTCCGAAACACAATCCTGATTATGACTACCAATGCCGGAGCGGATGCCATTAAAAATGAAGCGTCCTTTGGTTTTCAAGCACCCGATAATGATGCGTCTTATGAGTCGATGAAAGTTCGAGTGCTTGAGCAAATCGAACGAGTCTTTCGTCCTGAATTCCTCAATCGCCTCGACGATACGATCATCTTCCGACACTTGGATATTAATGATCTAAAACAAGTCATTGATTTGGAATTGGCGAAAGTCCGAGAACGACTTGCAGATATGAATATTGCGTTGGAATTAACCGACGACGCAAAAGAGTATCTCGTCAATGCCGGCTCGAACACAGATTACGGCGCACGGCCATTGCGACGAGCCATTGAAAGCCGTGTCGAAGATCCTCTTTCTGAGGAATTACTCAAAGGCGAATTCGAGGGCAAGAACAAGATTGTGGTCGACGCTATTTGGGACGACGATCACGAACGAATCACCCGTCTTGATTTCCAAGGTGAGTTTTGCGAGAAGGTTGTTGTTAGCGATGATGATGACGGCGATGGAACAGAAGCTGTAGCAACAAAAACTAAACGCAAAACGAAAGCTAAGCCAAAGGCCAAAGCAAAGTCTAAAGCTAAACCCAAAGCCAAACCTAAATCTACGCCCGAGTAGGTCACAAACTGGAAGAGCTTTCCACAGTGTGTGTTCGCCAAAGTAGCCTGGCAATGGGAATCGTTAATACCGGTATTTTCGGCAAGAATCCCTTAAGTTCTCTATGTTAACAAGCCGAAGATTTGAAGCAGGTACGGTTGTGCGCTAATTTTGATGCGCACACACATAACTACGGAACAAACCATTCCGCTTTTAGGCTGCTCATGAATTCGGTCGAGACGACGTTAACCCCCGCGACACCCCCTAGCGCCTTGCGTTCCCAAGGCTTGCTGCGCAAAGTCACCGATGCCTGTACCAACTTTATCTTCCAACTCGGCGACCTGACACTATTTACAGGTCAGATCCTGAAGTGGTTTTGCCAACACAAAATGCGGCCCGGTACACTCGTCAACGCCTGTTTTCAAATCGGAGTGCTGAGCCTGCCCGTCATCGCACTCACTGGGCTCTTTATCGGAATGGTGCTTGCTGTTCAAAGCCATTTTCAGTTCAGCCAAATCGGATTGGCAAATCACATGGGCGCTGTCATTAACATGACGCTCGTCCGAGAACTTGGCCCTGTATTGGCCGCAACGATGTTAGCTGGACGCGTAGGTAGTGCTATGGCTGCAGAATTGGGGACCATGCGAGTCACAGAACAAATCGATGCGTTGGAGAGCATGGGTATCAATCCCATCCATCATTTAGTCGTGCCCCGCGTAGCCGCTGCGCTGCTGCTCATCCCGACGCTTACGATTATGGCAGATTTTATGGGAATCTTTGGTGGGTTTGCCTATAGCTATTTGGCTCTGGATATTGATCCCCACCTGTATTTTCAACATTCTCGAGATTTCGTAGGTGGCTGGGACCTACTCACTGGGCTCATTAAGAGTCTATTCTTTGGATGTACGATTGCAATTGTCAGCTGCTACCACGGATTTCATTGCCAAGTAGGTGCAAAAGGGGTAGGACGCGCTGCCACAGCGGCCTTTGTCGTTAGCTTTGTATTAATCCTCGGAGTCGACCTGCTTCTCGGAATGGGACTCGACCGGCTTTTCTTGCCTTTGCAATCTGGAGGAAACGCATTGCTATGAGTTCACAACCACCTCTGCAATCCTCGACCCGTCAACAGAGTGACAGCCCTTTTGTCTGTCCCCTCGTAGAAGTCCGCCAACTATGCGTTAGTTTTGACAAACATGTGGTACTACAAGACGTAACCCTCGAGGTCCGTCGCGGTGAGACATTGGCAATCATTGGTGAGAGTGGCTGTGGCAAAACTGTGTTATTAAAGTCACTGATTGGTTTGATCCAAGGTCAAGCGGGCACGGTCCATTTTGACGGAGTGGATTTATGTCAAACAACTAGCGCTGAATTAGCGCACCTACGAACCCGCACGGGTTTCGTTTTTCAGGGTGCAGCGTTATTTGATAGTCTAACGGTCGCGGAAAATATCGGTTTTCCAATCCGTCAGTCCAACTCGCAAATCAATTCAGACACAGGTTTAAGTGATGAGGATATCATGTCGCTTATTACTGAAAGCTTACGAGAAGTTGGTTTAACTGACAACGTTTGCCAGCGTTACCCAATGGAAATCTCTGGCGGGATGCGAAAACGAGTGGCTATCGCTCGAGCAAACATCCTGAAACCAGACCTTATACTCTATGACGAACCCACCACTGGGTTGGACCCGATCGCAAGTGATGTCATCAATGAGCTCATCATGCGATCTCGACTTCAGCACACCGTCACTAGCATCATCGTAACGCACGACATGAAAACAGCCCGCAAGGTCGCGGATCGAGTCGTTATGCTCCATCCAATTGATCGCTTAGGGGGAGACGATGCTCAAATAATTTTTGATGGACCTCCTAGTGTTTTAGATCGTCATGCCGATCAGCGAATTACACAATTTATCCACGGTGAAGCTGGCCAACGGGTTATCGAACTAAGTGATGGCTAAGGGACTTATATAACCGATGAATGACAAACGAAATAAACTAATGGTGGGACTCGTGATGATGCTAGGTATCATCGTCACGTCGACACTTGTGTTCATGTTCGGCGCGATGCCTTCGCTCGGAACTGCCTACCATGAAATGCGGATCGAATTTCCAGCCACGCCCGGTGTACACGAAAACACAACGGTACAAAAAAACGGCGTGCAAATCGGGCGGGTACTTGAAATCAACCTGCAAGACACCGGCGTCATTCTGACGCTCGCAATCAATAAAGGCGTCACGTTACGCTATCACGATATTTGCCGCATCAAAATGGGATCGTTATTGACCGGTGAAGCGATTTTGGAATTTTCTGCCGCTCCGCCAAGTGAACGGATAGTCTACTTTGACGCCAACAAGGATGGACTGCTTGACGAACAAGAAACCAATCATAGCCAAGCAATGGTCCCTCCTGGATCTGACCTCAGTCTGGGTACAGTTGTGGTTGACCCCTTGTCAGCGTTATTAGCCATGCAACAGAATATGACCGAGACCTTCGCCTCCATACAACGTGCCGGTGGCGGCATTGATCAAGCTGCCAACGAATTCACTGCACTTATGAAGAGCCTCAACAACTCATTTTCTGATAATGAGAGTGACCTCAAGAAAGCCGTTCGCAAAACAGAGGAAGCAATGACTCGATTTGCAACCGCAATGACAGCCATAGATACCATCGTTGGCGATCCGCAAGTGACTGCCAAACTCAAACAAGCGGTCCAACAGTTCCCTGTTATCTTACAACAAGCGAGTGATACGATGGACAGTGTGCAGGTCACGATGAAACAATTCGAATCTGTTGGTGAGCAGGCTCAGGTGAATTTAGGACACTTGCAAAGATTCACACAACCATTGGGTGAGCGAGGAGAACAACTCGTAGAATCTATCACGTCCTCAGTCGAAGATTTTGATAGTCTCGTAACAAAAATGGATCAAATGGTAACCACTTTAAACAGTTCACGCGGCAGCTTACACAAACTCATCCATGATGATGAATTGTATGACCAAATTCGCCGCACCTCGATGAACGTCGAAGACGCCACCAAACGACTACGACCAATAATGAACGACTTAAGAATCTTTACCGATAAAATCGCAACCGACCCGCGACAACTTGGAGTTAGTGGTGCACTAAATCGACGGCCGAGCGGAACAGGCGTTAAGTCACCTCTCTGGTAGTCAACCGATATTTACGCTGCAATCCAAGGAGGACCAATTACCTGCGACGCGGATCCCTGTTGGCAGGAGTTGTGACACGGGGCTGAGGATACAACGTTCGCAAAGTCCTAGGTTGCAATGGTACTGTCGTTACAATGCCTTGGCGAACACGTTGACGTAGCTGAATTCCACGGTCGACAAGTTCTTTATTGGTTTTGATACGTAGTGGCGTTAATTTAAATTCGATTAACCGTTCGTCACGAAACTCGGATCGCACTAGGTTTTCAGTAATGAAATCGATACCGGTCCATTGGTACCAAGGGGGCTTAAATGTGCGCAAAACCGTTACCGTCTCATAACCATCTTTGATAAGTTGGATCTTCCTTGTGCCATAATAAATAAACGACGTCGAAACAGGTGTAACCCCAATTTCCTGGTCATCGATAAATACTAGCGCACCGGGGGGATTACTGCGAATAGTTAGTCGACGCCGGACTGCGGCTTCGCAAAAGTGAGGCAATATGACGACACAAAATGCCGCTATGGCACATATACACACCTTTTTCACTAGGAACACTCCTTTTTAGGCACCAATCTCCGTAAACTCTGCGTTAAAAGTTTACGGTAAATTAGTCCCAGATGTCATTAGCAATCCTTGACATCAGATAATTGGCACTAATAGGCATGAAACATAGATAATTTTGCCGAATATATAAGTGTAGAATATATATTACGAGGGCACCTCGTAGAAACAATTCACTAGTCTAACTTCCTCATAAAATGCATGGTTGAACATCACCATCCTTGGACTGATTGCCTGACAGTCATTGAGATTACCGACAAGGGTATGCGTCGCGCGACAAATCAAGATAGCTCCGTTGTTGTCATTCAAGACGATGATGCTAAATTCAATGCGCGGGGGCACTTGTTTGTTGTTTGTGATGGCATGGGTGCTCATGCGGCTGGTGAATTGGCAAGCAGTGATGCGGTCACTCATATCCCCCATCACTATCTGATCTTTCAAGACGCAACACCTCCAATAGCGTTACGGCGTGCGATCGAAGAAGCCAATCATGAAATTCACCGCAAGGGCCAAGTCAATCCTGAATTTCACAACATGGGGACTACCTGTAGTTCGTTGTTGTTATTGCCCCAAGGTGCCGTCATTGGTCACGTAGGAGATAGTCGGGTTTATCGCCGCCGTGAAGGCATCGTTGAGCAACTTACTTTTGATCACAGCCTCGTCTGGGAAATGCGCGCTCAGGGCCACAAAAGCGATGACATCCCCTCTAACGTAATAACCCGCTCACTCGGTCCCAACCCCGACGTCCAAGTCGATTGCGAGGGTCCCTTTCCGGTCCAACTCGGTGACACCTTCTTACTTTGCAGCGATGGGCTCAATGGAGAAGTCAGTGATGCTGAAATTGGAGCAGCGATAGCAACATTACCCCCCTTAGAAGCCTCTCAATTTCTCGTTGACTTAGCAAACCTCCGCGGTGGCCCTGATAACATCACCATTATCATCGTCCAAGTAATTGGTGATCGTGTTTGCACAAACAGCCAAACCGTTACACCATTTGAATCGCAAAAGCGGATAGTCAAACGCACCACTGCACATCCCGCCTTTTGGATTACGGCCACAGCATTTGCCCTAGCTGGCTTATTTTTGAGCCTTACGGAACATCTAGCCATCGGATTCATTACTATGGGGATTGGTGGCATCGCAGGACTGTCAGGCTTAATTAAATCTAAGCAATCAAACTCTCCAGTAGAGCCAACAGCGACTGAAGGTCCCTTGGGAAAAGGGCCTTACACCAAAGATAGTTGTATACCCGATAAGTCAATTTTAGAGAAACTGTTATCCACGGCAAAACAAATACGCGAAATCTCACAAACATCCAACAAAAATTATCGCTGGGGTCCCTTTGACGAACATCTAGTCGAAGGTACGGAATATTTCCAGCAAAAACAATATTCGCAAGCATTCCAGACATTAGCCAAGGGAATATGTTACATCATGGACGAATTCCGCTCTAAATAACGCCACTTAAAATACTGGCGTTCGCACCGGCTACTCTAATCGTTATTGTCTAAAATCCCCCAATAATGGTACATTTCCCATCTGATTGTCATTTTTACAATCCGCTGCGGATCCCTTCTTAGTATGCGAATCATAACCCGATATGTGGTCTTCGAACCGCTAAAGACATTCACCGTTGTCTTGACGGTTGTAACCATACTATTGCTATTAGTATTTCTTGCTCAACGCGCCATTCAAGAAGGATTGGGGCCATTACTGGTTCTGAGACTAACTCCCTACCTCCTCCCCGATGTTCTGCGGTTTGCTATTCCAGGTACACTGCTGCTTGCCACTTGCGTCGTTTATGGCCGGATGGCAGGCCTTAACGAAATCCTCTCTATCAAGGCCAATGGCAACTCACCCATGACGATCGTTTGGCCTGGAATCCTACTCGCCTTTATTATTTCACTAGGGACAGTTTGGCTAAATGACATCGCTGTCTCATGGGGTCGTACAGGGGTCGATCGCATAATATTACGTAGCGTGGAAGATATTGCCTATGGAATGCTCCGTACACAGCGATCTTATAGTAATTCCCAATTTTCTATTCACGTTGCCGACGTACAAGGCCGTACCCTCATACGGCCTACAATCTCCTTTCATAACAAAGATGATTCACCGCCAATTACACTCGTTGCGCGGCAAGCGGAATTAACATTTAATGCTCAAAACAATCAACTCAAAGTCGTATTGCAAGACACTCAATTCGACATCGGCTCAGATATGATTGGCGAATGGCCAGATATCTTCGAATATGACTTGCCTCTATCCACCTTTGCGCGTAATCCCACAGGTCAACCGCTCCCGTCAGAAACCGCCCTGCGAGATATCGCATACCGCGTCAATGAAACGACAGCAAATATTGACATCCGGCGACAACTTCTCGCCACCAAGGCTGGTTACCAATTGTTAACGGGTGACTTGCCTGAACTTCACAGTGAAAAGTGGAAAAACAATTTAATAGGGTTGCAGAAATCGCATTACACGCTCAATCGATACCAAGCCGAACCCTATCGCCGTTGGGCCAGTGGGTTTACTTGTCTAGTCTTCATGATCATAGGATCCGCCGTTGCCATCCGTTTTAAAATCGCTGATTTCTGGACCTGCTTTGGGCTGTGCTTTCTCCCCATTTTAATAACCTACTACCCTATATTTCAGTACGGCGTCAATCAAACAAAATCAGGAGTCTTTCCACCATACGGTGTTTGGTTAGGCAACGTGTTGTTGCTAGTTGTGGGTATGCCCTTATTACGAAGCATGACAAAACGTTAGTTACCGGAGTTCGACGATGTTTTCCCGCTGGGCAATCCGCCATAAACTCACACTCTGCCTCGCAATGCTCATTGCGATCGTAGGAGCACTCTCCTTCAGTAGCTTCCAAGGGGTCTATTCGTATCGTCGCTTGGCACGCAGTATCAGTACTCGCGCCAAGGAACTTCCATTGGCAGAAGCTATAAATCAAAACAGTGACGACCTGCAGACGATGCTCAACATCCATCGCAATGATGATGTACCATTGACCACCAAAGCCGTTACGGAATTCCACAATCAACTCGACCTGATAGAATTTTCGACCCACCAATACAATCTACAACTCAGTACGTCTCAACAAGAAGGTGAAATCATTGGGAATATACATCAGGAACAGGAGTTGATCCGAGATGTGAACCAACAAGTCCAACTGATACGACAACAGATTCGCCGAGCCAAATCAGGCAATGCGTCTGATTCCTATGCCGTCATTGGTGTAGCCCTCGGGCATGTCAAATTGCGGACGGCACAACTTCCTAAAATCCTGCAAAATCGAATGGATTCGCTCGTCGATGAGGTACGACTGCAATATCGAACTTGGATCGTAATTACGTGGATTACTTCGATCACTGCTGCAATTTTATTGATCCAAGTATTTCGTATGGTGCATGCGTGGATTGTCCGTCCATTTGGAAAACTAATTACCGGATCACGGCGCGTAGCCAGTGGCGACCTCGAATATGAAATTGTCACCGATACCGATGACGAGGTCTCTGAACTTGCCCTCGCCATGAACAATATGACTCGTAATTTCAAACTGATCCGTGACGATCTTGACCAGCAAGTTAAAATTCGTACCCAAGAAGCTATTCGTAGCGAACAACTCGCCAGCGTCGGATTCCTCGCCGCAGGTGTGTCGCATGAAATCAATAACCCGCTAGCGACCATCGCCATATGTGCGGAATCGTTGGAAAGTCGAGTCGCTGAATTGATTGCAGAGTCAGCGTCACCCCAAAATGATGAGCAAATTAACATCATCCAAAAATATCTCAAACAAATTCAACAGGAAGCTTTCCGCTGCAAAGGCATCACTGAGCAATTGCTTGATTTCTCTCGCGGAGGTGACATTCAACGGCAGTCAACCGAACTCTCTGCTATTATCCAAGACACCGTCGATATGATTCAGCATCTTGGAAAATATAAACAAAAACAAATCGTGGTCGATATCAAATCGCCGGCAACGGCAATGGTTCATAGTCACGAAATAAAACAAGCTGTGCTAAACCTTGTAACCAACGCATTAGACAGTATTTCCCGCAATGGACGTGTTTTGATAACGCTCGACGGAAACAAAACCTCGGCCACCATTACCGTCTCCGATAATGGCTGCGGGATGTCCAAAGAAGTTCTGCGGCAGGTCTTCGAACCATTTTTTACGAGACGACAAAACAAGCAGGGCACGGGTTTGGGGCTTTCGATTACCTACCGTATCATCAGTGAACATGGTGGTATAATTACCGCCGCCAGCCCAGGCATGAATCAGGGTTCTGTATTTACTGTCAAATTACCAGTTACAACATCAGCATTGAGCAATGAAAGAGGCTATGGACATGATGACCGAGGACACCAAGTCGCCTAAAGGCTTGCACATCCTGTTTGTTGACGATGAAGAATTCTTACAGGAATTGTTCAGTATCGAGCTACCACGCATGGGGCATACGGTAACCGTATGCCCTGATGGGGAAACCGCCGTCGCTGCGCTTGAGCAAGATCGATACGATTGTTTAATAACCGATCTTGATATGCCAGGTATGTCCGGTATCGAATTGCTAACGCATGCTCGAGAAGTATCCGAAGATATTGATGCAATCGTACTTACGGGGAAATCCTCGATCGAAACAGCCGTTGCGGCGCTGCGACAGGGCGCCTTTGATTACCTCACGAAACCTTGTAAATTGATCGAATTGAAGTCGCTGCTGAAGAAAATATGCGATAAGAATCAACTAGCTCGCCAATACCAAGCAGCTAAACATCAGCTCGATCGAGTGATCGGTAGTTCGCCGATTATTAGTCAAAGCTCAGAAATGGAGCAGGTCGAACAAATGATTGATCGAGTTGCCAGTACGCATGCAACTGTTCTCGTCCGCGGAGAAACTGGGACCGGTAAAGAACTTGTGGCTCGCGAGGTGCATCAACGCAGTAATCGGCACGAACATCCTTTTGTTGCAGTAAATTGCGGGGCGCTACCTGAGAATCTGATCGAAAGCGAACTATTCGGTCATTGTAAAGGAGCCTTTACGGGCGCCGAAAAACAACGCAATGGATTATTTGAAGTTGCCAACCATGGAACTTTACTGCTCGATGAAATCGGTGAGTTGCCTAAAAACACGCAGGCTATTCTATTGCGGGTTCTCGAGAGTGGGGAAATCCGACGAGTCGGCGATAACCGATCTTTTATCATCAATGTGCGAGTGATTTGTGCGACACACTGTGATCTGGAACAAATGGTGGAACAAGGTAGGTTCCGGGAAGACTTGTTGTTTAGGATTAACCCGTTTGAAATATCGTTGCCGCCGCTGAGACAGCGAACCGAAGATATTCCATTGTTAGCGGCCCATCTCTATTGCCGTACCCAACAGAAAAAACAACTCAAGCCCGAAAAGATATTTGACTCCGAGACGCTCGCTGCCTTAAGCCGAGCAACCTGGAAAGGTAATGTCCGTGAACTCGCCAATGTCGTGGAACACGCAACCATTCTCTCGGACAAACTACCAATTACACTCGCACACCTGCCGGCTCGCTTTCATGCGCCAACAAACGACACGTTGCTTGATGCGTCTGCCACCGTAACGCGTACGCCAGCACTACCACCACTGAGTTTGCGTGAATTGGAATTACAAGCGATTCATGCGGCACTGGAACGACACAATAACCACAAACCTGATGCGGCCAAAGAGCTCGGCGTCTCTCTAAAAACACTCTACAACAAACTCAATAACCACTTAGACCAAACAGGGTGATTGTCTTTGCTAGCAGCCGGGTGTCCCAGCGGGGTCTTTAAACCTGCCTTACAACACCAACGACAACACCTAAAACGCTTGCATTCTTTAGATAGATCGGTTCCATATCTCTATTAGCCGGTTGCAATCTAATTCGGTTCGACTCAGGAAACCAATATTTCAGCGTAGCTTCACCTTCATCCGTTTGAGCAATAACAATTTCACCTGGATTGGCGTTTGTTTGACGTTTAACAACGACATAGTCACCGTCGGCAATGTGGGCTTCGATCATTGAATCCCCGTTTACTTCCAATACAAATTGGTCACTACTGGAAAACATGCCGCCGAAATCCACTCGATCATCCTGCTCGAAAGCCAGATTCGTCATTCCAGCCGCGACCGTTCCGACCAATGGTAAACCACGTTCTTCTTCGAGTGCTTCCGGAGTCAGCTCTATCGCGCGTGATTTCTTTTTATCGCGAACAATCAAGCCCTTCTTCTCAATCGCATTTAAATGTCCGACCACTCCATTGGGAGATTTTATACCGAATTCATCGGCAATCTCACGAACCGTCGGGCCATACCCACGGTACAAAATATTGTCACGAATAAATTCATATATTGATAATTGTCGTTGAGTTAATGCATCTGTGGGCGCCACAGGAAGATTCCTTTCCATTAAAAAATAACAACGTTAGGAGAGATAAGTTGTAAGACTACACTCCTATCCGTGTTGTAATGCTTATCGACAGTATAATGTACATCCGTACACTTATAACAGGGCGATTGGAAAAAATCTGGTCAATTATCAGACAGGCGGGAAATTATTCAGCGCTGAAAGCATGCACTGTCACATGACGATATCGTTGGCCTGGGTGCAGTAAAGTGCTTGGAAAGGTGTCTGTATTGGGAGAGTTCGGAAAATGCTGTGTTTCCAGACAAAAAGCTGTTTGGTATTCATTGCCACCGTCTGCTTCACTACCACTAAGGAAATTACCTGTGTAAAACTGCAGGCTCGGCTGATCGGTGAATATTTTCATGACACGACCTGATGCCGGATCCGAGACGGCTGCCGCCAACGCTTGACGCCGACCCTTACTGTTGAGAACAAAGCAGTGGTCATATCCATTGGGATCTAAATCGTTCTTCTCAATTTGTTCTCCCATCGCGCGAGAAGTACGAAAATCCAACGGCGTCCCTTCCACCTCAAGTAATTCACCCGTTGGAATCAGTCCTGCATCTACGGCCAAGGAATGATCTGCTTCAATTTGCAGGACATGGTCGTGAATTTTCCCGCTCCCCACACCATTAAGATTCCAATAATTGTGGTTGGTCAAATTCACATGTGTTAGTTGATCCGTTTCTGCTTGCAGATCAACCACCAACTCGTTACGGCTTGTTAGGACATACGTTGCTGTGACGGAAACGTTACCGGGATAACCTTCTTCGCCATCAACACTTTCATAACTAAATTCAACACCAATACCGCCAAGGCGTCTTACTACTCGCGCAGACCAAACCACACGGTTAAATCCTTTTTCTCCACCATGCAGATGATGGTCGCCATTGTTTTGAGCTAGAGTGTATTCGGTGCCATTAATTGAGAACTTGCCATTGGCAATACGATTACAATAACGCCCTACCGTTGCACCAAAATAGGGGTGACCTAACTGGTAACCGTCGAGCGTATCAAATCCCAGGTTAATGTTGGCAATCTTACCGTTGCGATCAGCAGTATTCACTGACACAACCGTCGCACCATAATTCGTAACTTGCACGGTCATGCCTTGTTTGTTACTTAGGGTATAAAGTTGGATCTCATGACCCTCAGGAGTCGCTCCCCAATCATCTACCGACACGTCAAGATTACTGGCTGCTGCTGGCATCGTAAATAATGCGACTCCTCCAATAAAAGCAAATAATACCATCACACTAATTCGTCTAGAAAACAAAACCATCATACTGCCTCAAAACCAAAACAAACGACTATCTAATACATATTCCATTATCAGACACCAGCGACATAAAATCAATCCATCAGATTGAATCGTCCAATAAATGTAGTCGACCTCGGAATAACTTAGAGGTTTTCTGACAACGACTCAAAGGCGGCAGCGTGGTGCTTTCCAGAAGCAACTGGGGCTACAGCAAGCTTTCCAATAGCAGTCGCATTTTTCGCATTTCGGCGGAATGTTCAATGCCTTCTTGGGGAACGATGTCCACGCTCATTGCTCGGCGGTATTGCATCTTATTTAAAGTGTGTACAAGTTGACCATAATCCACCGTCCCCTGACCTACTCGCACCTGATAATCATCGGGACTGCTATCACGCAAATACAAATGTCGGATGTATTTGATTAGCTTTTCGGGGTCTTTGCCAACTTCAGAACCACATACATATACACTCGGGTCGAAAGCCAATCCTAGGTTATCAACGTTATCGCAGAGGACGGTAATCGTATCCGGATCTGCTGCCAGACAATCACTTTGATTGCGAATATTGACTTGCACGCCTTCCTTATGTGCTAATGCCACAAGTCGCTGCAAATGTTCTACTTCTTCATTAAACGGAGTGCCCAATTCAGCGGACGGGACTGTGATGGACACAACTTTGGTAATCCGAGCCAACTCACAGATAGCCGCAAACTGCTGATAATGTTCGTCACCCGTTGCAGTAATCCCCACGCTATAGTTGACCACGTCTAAGCGATGGGATTTCCGGCAGCGATCATATGCATTTTCCACATCTGCAAGAATCTCTGAAGGCTTGATTTGGTTTTCCGATTCATTGATCGCTATTTCAACTGCTGTGAATTCAAGATCCACTAATCTCTCGAGGGACTCGTCTAGTGTCAAGTCTGGGAAACATGATGTGGTCGCTGCAACTAACAAAATCGTCGCTCCTATGCTGTGATGCATTACCTACATTGACGTAAGCACACCATCTGCAGTGTTGGGTTATTAAAGTAAATCCGTTCACCGTAGAATAAGAATATTCACGTCTCTATGACAACACTAATGCCCTCTGTAAAGCCAACTTCCACCTAAATATTTCGATATTTCACTTGTGATGTGAAAGTACGCATTCCTATTCTCAAGAGATATCCATGGTGGATTACGTAGCACAGGGGTGGTGACATTACCGGTCGTCTAATGGAATCGGTGGCTGACCCAACTGGGTACCATTATCAGAGTTCGTATCAAAAAACCGTGGCGGCCGATTGTAGCGGAAATAAAGTCGCCGCAGCGTTGCTTTATATTGCGCAGCAGGCAGGCGATCCACCATATCGCGGTCCTTGGCACTCAATTCTTCTTGATAGAACTTCGCCAAGTCGCGATCATCAACATTCATCCAATCGAAACGCTGTGCCACATAAGCGTTGTAGGCCCATCGCATAACCAATTGTAACTGCTCTTTTTCGCCTTGAGCTTCTTCGTAAATCTCTCGAGCATCTGGTGATACCTTGGACAGTAATTGTTCCGTATTCTGTTGCCATAGCGGAAACGTCTCCGTCCATTCTTGCATCTCGATTTTTTCTAGCGAAGCAAAAATGATGTACCGGGCGCGAGTCGCCGAGTCTCGAATCGATGAAACACGTTGCTTCATGTTCTCGCTTAAGTCCTCAGTAACTACCAATATCAATTTGGATACATTTACTTTCTCTGTCTGCATCCAGCCATTCATCCAGTCGGCGACAACGCTCAAGTCATCGAAATCGAGTCGTGAATTCAACAGTTCTTTAAAACGACTTGCTTTTTGCTCGTTAATAATCTTCTCAACTTCCACAAGTCGTTCTTCGCGTGGCAAACTAAGAATTCGTCGCCGCTCAACCGACGGTAACGCCAGCAACCACTGCGTGTAAGAATGCATAATCTGAGTCAACTGTTCACGCGCGGGATCATTTTGCAACGTCTGATGGAACTGTCGCAATTCTCGCTTCTCGTTTTCCTCAAATTGCTCAAACCGCTTCTGTTTTTGCTGTAGATCCGCTCGCTCACGAGCGGGCCATTGGGATAATTCTTGGAAACTTTTGGGCGCACTCTGACTCAACTGACTCCAAACCGGATGCGTGGGAACAATAACCACAAGCACCAGCACTACAGTTATCGCCCAACGTAGATTATTTGTTCTATTCTTCAATGTTCGGCTCCTCAATAAACAACCCAGCATCCTGAAGTTGCTTTAGAAACTCCATGTCTTCGGTCAAACGATATTCATCTAATTGATGAATCACTGGAAAATCTTGTAATAATTGACGTTGTGCACGTCCAAAATACCAATCACCAATAAACCAGCCCATAACAATCGCGAGGCTAACAAGTCCACTTCGAATCAGCAATGACTGAATCTTCTTTTGGGTTTGCCGGTTCTTAGTCGCTTGTAAATCGTCTTCAGCGCAAACTGCAATCAACTCAACTGTGCTGCGAGTAAAATCAATATTACTGTCAGCGCGTGGTAATTCATCTAACAATTCCCAAGCCCGTTGTAGTTGTTGCAATCGCAATGCAAATTCAGCGTCGTCGACCAAGCGTTTTTCGATTTCGGCATTCGTCGCGGCATCAAGTTCACCATCAAGATAGGCAACAATTTGTTGACTCTCTTGATCAACTTGATCCGATGAATCATCTAACGGTAATTCGACTGTTTCGTTTCCATCTAGCTCATCATCACTCATTGCATGCCTCCTTCCATTCCCGCTTCGTCTTCGTCTTGGTTATTCTCTTGGTGCACATCAATCCCTACCACATCTGGAGGCGATTCTTGCAGCACATCATTGACTGATTCCGGAAGCATCCCGTCATGCATATAAGGAACGAGTATTTCACGCAAGTTAACGCGCGCTCTCGAGAGTAAACTCTTAATTGCGGAAACGCTAAGTTCCATCGAACTCGCAATTTCTTCGTAACTCATACCTTCAAATTTTGATAGCATCAAAGCCATCCGTTGGCGTTGATTCAGCGATTCCATAGCAGCTCGTACAATTTCTGCTCGCTCAACTTGGTCGAATTGTCGAGCGGGCATTAAGGCACTTGCCTCTTTAGCCATTTGGCTCAAGGGCTGTACGGACATTTGGCCAGTCGACTGAGCCACAATATTAACTTCATGGCGACGTGCGAGACTGCGTCGAGCATTACTACCTACGTTGTGTGCAATTCTATATAACCAAGTTGAAAAGCGAGCTCCAGGTTGATAGCGTTTACGAGCTCGATAGATACGCAAGAATACTTCCTGTGCCAAATCCTCAGCCTGTCCTTGACGCCCCACCGTATTTTCAAATACCGAAATCAGACGCACCTGATAGCGTGATACCAATTCCTCAAAAGCCGCCGCATTATCATCGCGCACTTCAAGCATCAACCGCACATCGGGGTCGAGTTGAGCATAATCAATAATGGCTGAGTCTGATGGTTTCAAACTATGGTTTCAAAATCTTCAGGGCAATATAAAAGAACAAATAAATGGCTAAACGGCCAACTAGTAGAACGACTGCACTTATCCAATCATATGTTAAGCATGTTAGTTAAACCAGTTCATCATCCTCTGAGTTTTGCGCTTGTTGTTGTTCCTCGATATAATTTTTCCTCATTTGCGAGTATTCTTTGGCAGATGGTAACACAGAAGCTGTTTTTCCCTGTTGTATCGCATTATCAAACATTTTCTTTAAGAACGGACGACACCACCCACAACCTGTTCCAGCACCCGAGCAATCACTAATTTGAGAGGCTCGAACCGGCCGTTCAATGCGAATAAAACTCGCAACCTTTCTACGTGATACGTGAAAACAAAGGCAAAGTTCATCATCATCTTGCATCACAAATCTCCTATAGGATGCTACGCACCAAAACCTTGAGCGATCGACAAACCGATATTACAGGCTAATAAATATTGCTGCAAATCTAGGGACTCTGTCACCATATGCGCATTGGCTTGCCCACAACCCAACGACACGGTCGGGATCCCATGTTCTGTAATCCAATTCGCATCTACGCCGCCATCTGCAATTGCAGATATCGGCGTAGCACCTTGAGCGCTAATCACCGACTCGGCAATTTTCACACACGGTTCCGTTGGCTTTAAGCAGAACGATTCATAATCCAAATGGCCGTTGATCGAGACCGCGCCAATTTGCCCTTGCTCATTTTTCACTTGCTTAACAGCGCGATTGAAGGCCTTTTCGATTTCCTTCACGATCCGTTCTCGAAAAGGGCGATTGTGGCTACGCGCCTCTACTCGTACAAACACACGATCCGTGACGACATTGGTTGCTTCACCCCCTCGAATAACTCCGACGTTAGATGTGCCACGGCGTTTCCCTTTGGATATTGAACCGTGCCAGCCATTTGCCTGTAAATCAGCGATCGCCAAAGCAGCAATTGCAATCGCACTGACTCCGCGTTCAGGGCAAACTCCAGCATGGGCAGCAACTCCGCTAACATCGATGACCATCCGATAGCCACCGGTCGCGCCAATCGTCATTTTAGCGGGTTGACCTCCATCCCAATTAAAAGCCAATCTAGGGTTTCCAAACAAGCTCGTGGTAGCAAACCGCGATCCTTGCAGTCCCACCTCTTCTTGAACAAACCACACAAATGTTAAGGGCGGATGGGGTAAATCCTGTTTGAGTAATTCAATCGCAGTCGATAATATGACGCCACAACCAGCTCGATTATCAGCGCCCAAGCCCGTGTGCGAGTCAATCGAAGTGACTTTCCGACCCTTTCGCTGTGGCCGACTACCAACACAAATTGGAACGGTATCCATATGAGCGCTAAGCATGCGGTGGTCAGCAGACACTCCGGTAGTACCCGACCGCGGCAACGTACCTGGCATGCGATAGATCAAGTTACCAACCTCTCCCTTAATCCGCGTACGGCGGTGGGCACTGTCAAATCGAATCGCCTTAGCCTTAGCACCCGCAGCCAACAATGAACTGCGAATATACTCTGCAATCTCAGCTTCTTGACCACTGCCTCCAGGAATCGCCATCATCTCGATAACTTGACTATATAGAGCTTCTCGGTCTTTCGCGGTACGTTTAATCTTTGGAGTCTGTGAGGTTTGAGGAGGCACCACGTTTTTCTATCCCTTAAATTGGTTTACACTGGATACCGTTATTCGGGCATCCAGCATGAATGTTTTTTGTTTACCTATCTTATAGATTGTAGCCTGAACCAACGAATGAACGAAACCGAGAGCCTTATGAGATTTTTTATCGCCGGAATAATGCAGGGTTCGTTAATACCCGCTGAGTTACATGCTCAAAACTATCGCAGACAAATCGAACAACTGCTGTTGTCAACTTTTGACAATGCCGAAGTGTATGACCCCTTGGCCAACCATAATCAGTCGATTGATTATGATGACGACACCGGTCGGGATACCTTCTTTAATCATAATCGGATGTGTCGAGAAGTCGATTGTCTAGTCGCCTTTGCGCCCACCGCCTCCATGGGAACCGCTATTGAAATGTGGGAAGCATTTCGCAGCGGAAAAATAGTCATCACCATCAGTCCCATGGTGCATAATTGGGTAGTTAAATTTTGTAGCCATTTGATAATCGAATCCGTTGAACAATTTGAGCAAGCCTTAAACGACGGTACAATTAAACAGCTTATCGCCAACCACTCCCAATCTATCGATCCTCGCGTGCAATAGCACGTTAAGCCAATGCCTCATATTCTAGAATCACAATCTGCTCTTACAACTTGGCTCGCGGACCAACAAGCACCAGCATTTCGCGCAACACAGATTCAGCGTTGGCTATTTCAAAGTCGAGCTGCTGCGTTCGCTGATATGAGTGACCTGCCGCAGTCATTGCGAGATAGCGCTGCTGCCGAATTCGATATCTGGACCACGACCACCGCCTTGCACCAGAAGTCAAAAGATGGAACAGAGAAACTACTGTTAAGGTTTAGCGATGGGAAAGCGGTCGAGTGTGTGCTGTTACGTGATGCTGCGCGACGAACGATTTGCATCAGCAGCCAAGTCGGTTGCGCAATGGGGTGCGTTTTTTGTGCAAGTGGCCTCGACGGCGTGGATCGCAATCTGACAACAGGCGAAATCATCGAACAAATGCTCGTGCTTCAACGCTTGTTACCCGAAGATGAACGCTTAAGTCATATCGTCGTGATGGGTATGGGAGAACCCTTAGCAAACCTAGACAATCTGTTGCCAGCATTAGATGTCGCTACGAGTAAAGACGGGTTAGGGATCAGTGCAAGACGAATCACTATTTCCACCGTCGGACTACCACTAGGCATCCATCAATTGGCCGAGCTCAATACCCGCTTTCAACTCGCCGTCTCGTTGCATGCACCTAATGACGAATTACGTAACGAACTGGTTCCAGTTAATAAGAATATCGGGATTGAGTCAATTCTTGCCGCCGCCGACCATTACTTCGACGTCTCGTCGCGACGCCTGACGTTCGAATACGTCTTGCTCGATCAAATCAATGATCAAATCGTTCATGCTCAACAACTTGTTCGCATTCTGCAACACCGCAATGCATTACTGAATGTTATTCCATACAATCAAGTCGCCGGATTGCCATACAAAAGACCATCGCAAAATTCGATCATGCGTTTTCGTGACATCCTTGAAGCTGGAAACATCAATGTCCAGTTTCGACAACTAAAGGGGAACGAAATTGATGCTGCCTGCGGGCAATTGCGTCGTAAATCTGTCGAAATTCAACAAATTGGCGACTAATTGTCTCGTTCACCGCCGTCGCGACGGTATTCGGTTTGCACTGAGTGATTGAATTTCACTATTATACGAGCAACATCTAGTGCGAATTCTGCCATTTCACCTCTAAACCGGCGAAATCTGACGATATTCGTACGATTCATACAGGTTACTCGACTCCAACAGATTGCAGCAATTCCATGGCGAAAAAGAAGGCGACCAAGAAAAAACCAACGGCAGTAAAGAAGAAAGCCACCGCCAGGACCAAAGCGACTAAGAAGAAAGCAGCGCCGAAAAAGAAAACTGCCAAAAAGCCTGCCGCCAAGAAGAAAGTCGCCAAAAAACCGGCGACTAAGAAAAAAGCGGGCGCGGAAAAGCCCTCTAAAAAAGAAGCTGTTGTCAAAAAAGACGAGGCTGTTAAAGCAGCGCCCAAGAAACGCCGACCGCGAAAAAAGAAAACCTACACTCGTAAAACAGCTATCTGGAATATCTACTCGCCGACAATGAAAATCGTTGCGCAATTTGCTTTTCACGAAGAAAAAGACGCGAAAGAGAAGCTTGCCAAGCTCAACAAAAAAGGCAAAGCCAATCACTGCATGATCCGCGGCAAAATCGAAGAGGAAATCCCGATCGAAGAGATGCCGGTTAAATAGCAGCGACGTGGCGGCTCTTATTCGCTCTCGGCTGTTTCAATAGCAAATAGGTGGGTCTTGTTAGCGATAAACAAGGTGCCATTGGCAATGATCGGCGTGCTATAAATTGAATTACCCATATTGATCTCTTTAATCGGGGTAGTCGCAGTAGCCGCTAAATCAAAAATAGCAATATCGCCATCTTCGTCACCGATAAACACATGTCCATCAACGATCAACGGTGAACCCCACGCCGCAGCAAACATGTCGTAGGTAAAATGAACCTCGCCAGTTTGAGCATTCAAGCAATGGAATAGCCCGCTAAAGTCTGAGATGTACAGTAAGTCATTTTTGATCGCAACGGTTCCACAACTACGATGCATTCGTTCCTCGAACCCAATGTCACCATCGCCATCTCGATCAACATCGCTATAGTGCCAGAGAACAGCTGAATTGGGATTGTCACGAGCGACCTGCCCATCTTCTTCAACTACCGCCTGTAACCGCTGGTGCTTAATAATCTCACCACTGGCAATATCTACAGCCAATTCCGGACTAACATCACCGCGCTTATTTGCAGCAATACACCATAGGTGTCCAACGCCTTCGCCGTGCTCAGGATCCTGACCAACAGCGATATAGACTTTGTTGTCATATACAACCGGTGTAGCGATTAAGTTATTACGAGTACCACGACCGCCAAGGATCCACTTACTGGTCTTGGGATTAGCGTCAAACTTCCAAAGCAACACTCCAGCGCCGTTCTCGCCACCATTGGCTTTAAAACTGTATACCCACCCGTCGCCACCAGCAAAAATAACTTGAGCAACTCCATCTAACAAAGCTACGGTCGGCGAAGACCATTGCCCATGCAATATCTGAGCTGCTGGGGAACCATCTTTCCACAATACTTTGCCCGAGTTTTTATCCATGGCGATAAAGCTCGGTGCATCTGGTGAAGGCAGGTTAAGGTGCGATTCATCGAGGCCATTCGAGGTATTAACAAACAGGATATCACCAAGTGCAGTGATCGAGCAGTTACACATGTTATGTTGGGAAACTTCTAATTCCGCCATCATGTTGTATTCCCATAGGGTATCTGCTTCTGTTTTATCAGCGACCGTAACCACTTTAAACAAACTAAGTTTAGGACCAATTATTTGAGCAATCAACGTACGTTCATTACCATCGACCTGTGCCACAATGGTCCATTTTTTCCCTGCTGTGTCCGTCGTAACCGCTGCTTCAGGAGGCAATTCAAACCCGGCTTTAGCCACAGCTGCTCGTACCACGTCATCGACGGTTCCAGCATCTAGTGCTTTTGCCGCCGGTGCTACTGTATCTATTGCGGCGTCGTCATTGGAGCGAATATCGGCCAGTCTCGCCCGCTCGCCAACAATATCACCATCATCGGTGCCGTCATAATATCCATCTAAATCGGCACAGACAACCAATCCCCGACTCGACACAAACCAAACGCGATCTCCTTCAATATACGACGCGCTGCAGATTCCTTGTAAAGGCCAGTCATGCACGCGACCAGTCGATAATTTTTCACTCGAATGTTGCCACAGAAACTCGCCGGTCTTTTCATCAAAGCACAACAGCACACCCAAATCGGTATTGGCTGAATAGCGCGGAAGGTAACCCCCACTATTATTCGTACCCACAAGAACTTTACCGCCGCTTACGACAGGGTTGCCATACGTTTGACTTCCAACGGGCGAAACCCATTTAATGTTCTTTTGATTTGCCCAAACACCTGTTTCACGATCCAGCCGACCGACACTCCAATCAATTGGAATACCCGTAGCAACAGGCGTATTGTTACGATATGAAGTTCCACCCCATTGCCCCCAATCACCGCTTTGGATAATAGGATTTCCTTTGTCATCAAGCTCAAATGCAAACAGGCTTTCTGGAGCTACAACGGGAGCAACTGAACCAACAGTGTCCATGGGATCAACCGGCACAGTCGTATCTGTCTCTGTCGTTTTATTGGGTTCGGTTACGTCGGTATAGGTGTCCGCCGGAGGGATTTCGGAATTTCCCGTTTGGTCCGATGAACAACCCGCAATGACGGCTACTAGCACAAAACCCAAAAGGAAACAAAAACCTAACAATCCAGCAATTCGTAAATTTCTCATTACTCTATTCTCCGTTCCATATTATGTAACCAGTGCGATCCGCACTTCCGCATGTGTCGGAAGTGGGTCCCTACGTTATATTTTTGTCTCTTATTCGTCGGTACTATTCGCCGTCACAGAAATATTGTCTACGAATAATTCCGCGTCCTTGGCGTTTCCATACAAGCCTGGACTACCTTGGCTATTAGGCACATCGTCAGTCGCTTCGAGCAACCACGCTTGCGGTTCCTCTTCTCCACGAACCCATACTTTGGCTCGCAAAACCGCGATACCATCTTCCACAGCGGCCTTGAATTTCACTGTATACCAAGTGTTTTCTTTCCAGGTGAAATCGATGCTTTTAGCCATGCGTTGCTGAGGCACCCAAGATCTGATTTGCAACTTTTGATTTTCGCCTTGGAGATCAAGAGCGTAGCCCTGAGCAAGCAATCCTATATCCGGCATTTTGTCATTGGTTCGTGCGCCTTGCACGTCGGCGGTAATCGTATAGTTGGATAGATCAGAATAACCCATCCAGCTGCGACTTCGAGTTCCTTTGGGGATAGTGGTTATCTTCACCATGACATTGCTTCCGTCCACTTTACGGACGATGTGGCGATAACGAGCTCCTACCCATGAAACCGGTGGAGCGGACAATTCTTCGAAATCAAATTTCCAAGGCAACTCGGGTACAATTCGCACTCGGGCAGTGCCTTTGACATCTCCTGCGGTTACGGTGATATCCGTCGCAACATGGGCAACATCTGCCGCAGCAGTGAAGACAGAACCAGAAAATGCGCCATGCTGAGCAGCCGTAAACGTCGCAGCATCTGTTTCTCCTAATAGTTGCCCAACGGCATTGTAAGTGCGAACTGTATATTGAATCTGCTCCCCTGGTTTAACCAACGCATCAGCTGGGATCACTTGCAAATGAGCAACGGTTTTATCTTCTAACGCCGCTTCCACGCCCTGAGGATTCCCACCGCCGACTGCAGAAGTTTTCGATGAGTCTTCTAAACAGTACAACCCACCCGATGTTTGCAGGTAGAGCCGACCGTGAGAAACAATGGGCGAAGCATCCATACTTTCACCAGCAGGTAATCGACCGTTAGCAATTTTTATTAAACCGGCGTCCTCGTCGGTTTGCATAATTGCCCAGTTTCCGGAATTACCGATCGCATAAATCTTGCCGTCGGCGACCAGTGGACTGCCACGCATCACTCGTCCCAAGGCAATACGGTTCCCAATTTGTTCGCCACTGTTTTTATCGTAAACATATATTTTAGCGCGATCATCAAAACAATATATCCGATCGCCAATACTGACCGGCGATGACTTGCCCATCATCACCTCATCATGTTTCCATACTTCACCCGACGATGTTACATCACCTTTTCCGGAAGCATCAATTAACACAACCGCGCCCATAGTCGTACCCATGATATTTTCTTCGCTGTGTCCACTAAATACTTGATTGCCGATGACAAGTGGTGACACGTTAAGCCCGCGTCGAGACAGTTTGTATTGCCAAATTGGTTGGCCGGTTCGAGGCTGGAAGGCCCAAACGGCTCCATCGCCAGAACCAAAGACCAGTGCCTTCTGACCCGCCAACGCAGTAACTGTAGGACTGCTGTAATTCGTGTCGTAGGGTAAAGGACGTGTTCCGTTGAACCACACGACCGTACCTGTGTTTTTATCAAAACCGATAAGCCGATGTGCGGGCTTTGCCATGTTGCCATAACCAATCACAATTGAGCTAATAATAACAATGTCATCAACAATCACAGGTGTGTTCGTACGACCACCATAAGTGCTCAACAAACCAAATCGCTCATGCATTGATACTGACCAAATTGTTTTACCCGTTTCACCATTTACACATTGGAAATAGCCACACACACCGAGCGCATAAATATTGCCCGTCGCCGGATCAGCCGTGACGTTACTCCAGCCTACTCGAGTATCCGGGACATCGGACAACCACACGTTAAAACGATTTTCCCAGATCGTTTCTCCGGTAAGTGCATTCAAACATACAATTTTTTCACCTTCTCTGGATGTCTCTCGTTCCGCTCGCGTTAACAAATATAATCGCCCATTCATAACGACCGGAGTACTGCGACCACCAATATCCGTCCGCTTCCAGCTGACATTGCTGCCTGCACCACCGGCTGGATCCCAGTCATCAATAAGACCAGTTTCAGGGGATGTTCCGTTGTAAGCAGGACCACGCCAAAAAGTCCAATCAACACCCTCTCGCTCACTTGGATCGCCAACCAATGTTTCCGTTGTTCCGGCAGGTGGTTGAGTCGCTGTTGGTTCCACCGAGTCTTCAGCTTCGCCTTCAAAGGGTTCTTCGATGGGTGCTAGTTCTAAGGGCGCAGCGGGGGCTGGCGGATCAAAGTCAAAGGAATCATCCGTAGAATTATCAAACGATGGCAGCGGTGCAAGGGTCTCGGGCTGCGTTGGAGAATCTGAACAACCACTAAACCCTATGAGTAAACCAAAGCCAAGGGCGATTACAAGGTTCAAGCTAGCTGTGCTCAGCTGGTGAATTTTTGTTTGTTGTCGCATCTCTGCTCCCTAAGGATGAAATCAATATAAAAAGCGGCATTCCCAACCATCTAGGATAAGACGCTAAGCAGGTTGATTCAAGTCTACGGGCACTGTTCCCTTGCGGATATTTTGGCGCCAAAGTAGGTCGTTCATGATTCGATTAGCATAATCGTTATGGCTTGTTGCGCCAAAATGGCAGCTGTTTGATGATTAATCAAACCATTCGTCTGCGGGGTCAAATTTTGGCAAGACTAAAATCAAGACTTTCATCTTACCCAACGCACGATGCCGCGTACCGGGCCGAATCATAATCGACATCCCAGGTTTAACGTCGATTATTTCATCATCTAATTGCATTTGCGCGTCCGCGTCACATTCCAAGAAATAATACGTTTCCGTGAGTTGCTTGTGATAAAGTAATTTCGCAGACATGCATATTTCAGTGATATGTACTGTGCCTGGAAAATCCTCTACATCGGCAAAGGCTCGGCGAGCAGTTCCGCAGGGACACGGGACACCTTGAATTTGAGAAAAATCCGCTAGCTCATATCCGGCAGGCTGTGATGGTTCTGAGTTGTTCATTTTCATTCGTCCGTAGTCGTAGCCCAAGGGTTCTTCCAATCACCCCAGTTGTTCAGGTACTGCTCGAAAATCACATTATCGGTTGCTTGGGATTCTAACCAACTGCGAGTTTGCTGGACTATATGTTGTTCACGTTCAAGCGACAAATTCCCAATCAAAACATTGGTCCGCAAGAAAACAAAATAAGTATCCAAAACATCGCAACGACAATAGTTGTTGATTTCCGTAAGCGCACCCTGTTCATACAGATCCTGCACCATATCCCCGGCCACATCCATTTTCCCAGGTTTGCCAATTAGATTTGCAATTAAATTCAATCCGCCATTGAGCCTTGCAGCACCAAAATTCGAAAGAACTTCTTGTAAATCCAAGTGTGCGTGATGATTGAAGCGGTAACGTGGTTGGTCAAAGTTCCGAGCATTCCATGCAAACCACTCTTTAAGACTCAGGCCATACCTAAAAGCAGCAAGTTCCATGACGGGAATATCAAAAGAACGACCATTGAAGGTCACGAATGTCGGTTTCTTGTACGCTTCCCAGCCAGACCAAAACAAACGCGTGATTTCAGCAGGTCGACATTCTGGTTCATCTAACGCGACTAGGTCTACCAATTGAAATTCCGCGTTCACTTTGCCGACTACTAAGGAAATCGGTAAGTGATAGGTAGGCGGTATAAAATCTGATCCCTTTTCTTCTAATAACTCTTCTCGATACTGAGCAACCGCGGAAGCAGGATCGAGTTCGGCCGTCGGATATCTTAACCGCGAGATTAATTCGCCATCGGCAATCGACTCAATATCGAAAACAAAGTATTTGATGTCATCCATTGATAATTTTTTACTCCAAGGTCATCAAAACCATTGCAAATATCTAATCACTTGCATGTTACCATTGTGGTGGGTGGTGTTGGGTAGTGTTGGATATTATTCAATCCTCGTTATTTGTATCTGCATTTCGTGCCCACAATATTGTCGTTTGAATCAAAACCTGTCCCTGCAACACCATCTCATCTAAACACGCCCACTCCAATGGCGAATGTTGCATGTGCTGGCCACTGGATAGATTCGGAGTTGGCAATCCTTTTTCGGTAAGCATGGATCCATCAGTACCACCACGGATGGAGCTCAAACGGACGGGTACCTCTAATTCTCGATGGGCTTGTTCGGCTAACTCAACCGCTCGAGGTTCTACCGGCAAACCATCTGCCATATTGCGATATTGCTTCTGATGCTCAATGTTAATCGTAATGCCTGGGTAGTCCTGTTCCACATCCCGAGCGAGTGCTGTCACTAAATCTGCTTTGACTTGTAATTGCTCCGTATCAAAATCTCTCAATAAAACGTCGATCACGACTTCAGCCACTCCGCCCTGAACAACATACGGATGCAGAAACCCTACCCGATCACTCGTTGTTTCCGGTGCTTGATCCGTAGGCATTCGCTCGAGCAATGCTCCTGCCGCACGGAGGGCATTGACCATGCGGTTCTTGGCGATGGATGGATGAATATTGACACCTTGTACAGTGATCTTAAGTCCATCGGCCGAGAAGGTTTCAATATCAATATCTCCCGCTCCACCACCATCAAGTGTATAAGCTGCAACCGCTCCAACTTTTTCAATATCAACGTGATTAATTCCGCGACCGATTTCTTCATCGCAAGTAAATAGTATACGAATCGGGCCGTGAGGGATTTCTGGGTGGTCGAGAAAATATTGAGCAGATTCCATAATAATTGCGATGCCCGCTTTATCGTCACCACCTAGCAACGTTGTCCCATCGGTCGTAATTAAAGTCTTGCCGATTAACGCTTCAAGTTCGGGCGATTCCGCAACTGTGATTACTTTCGACGTATCACCAGGTAAAACAATATCACCACCGCCATAAGATTCAATGACTTGCGGCTGCACTTGGTCGCCGGTAGTTTCCGGTGATGTATCGAGGTGAGCATTCCAAGCGATTGTTTCCGCAGCGGTAACGTTGCCGGGAATCATCGCCCACACCAATGCATTAGCATCCACGTGTACATCGTCTGCCCCAATCTCGTTGAGTTCCGCGAGCAAAATCTCGCCTAACTCCCATTGCCCAGCACTACTGGGATACTCATCAGTTTGTGCATTGGCAGTCGTGTTCACTTGTACATATCGCAGAAAGCGACTCAGCAATCGTTCGCTATTAAGCGTTGCTTTTTCAACCATCGGTAATTCATTCTTTTACTATTGAATCAACATTAATATCACTCGCCAGACAATTCGCATCCTACAAAATCATAACGGATCACTCTGTTTTGGCCTGCATCAAACCCGTGGCAAAACCCAACACGTCATCAGATCCTCGGCAAGCGGTCATCAAAGGGGAATAGTCGCCGCAGCGTTCACAGAGTTCGAGCAACGAAGGTGCTAAACCCATTGTCCGTTGACCGGGTTGTATTTTCGCAATGGTAACGGCAATCGCTTCTTCAATTTTGCCAACTCGCGCTAGTAAATCAATATAGGTTTCAATACCGACAGTTCCCCATTGATTGGAATCCACGTTGTCAGATCGATCTTTGAAATGAGCCAACGCTTCGTCCAAATTTTCACCCAGCAATGCTTGATAGTAAAAAGCGTGGTGGCGATAAATGTCTGTAAAGGGCTCGTCGCCTTCGTACTGAAACTGCTCATGCAGTTCTTTACCGTACTGCGTTAAGTCCAGTGCCATTCGCAAACTTTCTTCATCTTCAAGTATCCGGCTAAATCGAGTCGTCGACGCCAAATGTGTGGTATCAATATGGTAAGAATGTTCTCCGAACATACCTTCTTGACCGGCGATCAGTTCGGCGAGTGTGGTGGCAGTCGGCTCACTGTCTTGCCGTGTTGCAACATCCGCTTTGACATTCGTAAACAACTCTTGATGCACGTGTCTGAGCAACAGTTGAGCCACTGCCCGTTGATCCGCTTTACTTTTTTGAGGCATCACTGACTCATACGTTGTAATTGCATTACACGTACCGTAATTTTGCAGCACCACCGAAAAACCACGAGCTGGATCCACTCCTTCTTGTAGCAAGACTTCGACCATTTCATCAATGTTGTCATCTTGGACTTCAATCTTATTGATCATTTCCCGAGCAGCAGCGACGTCACCGACTGGGCGCATATACATCCAACCTTCGGAGACACGCCCATCCTCGAGCAATCCAATTCCAACTTGTCGACAAGCACCAAGCAACCCGTCTTCTAGTAATGTCCGCTGTTTGGAATCAAGGTCATCACCCGATTCACCATAGAGCAACGGTAGCCCAGCGCGGTGACGGACTTGCATCTTTAAAGCTTCGAACAATTCATGATGTTTCTTGTCCTGTTGCAAGCTGCTAATCAAGTGTTCCAGTACAGCGTCCACTCCACCAGAGGTGTTTTGCTGTTCGAGTTGTTCAAAAAGAGAATCTGCCATCGTAATCTATTATCCTTGCTATTTTTCTATCCAATCTTATTTTAATCATTGTAGCATGAGCCTATCCCATTCGTCCGCTTACGATGGAACCGTACCACTTTACCGGCTACTTATTTCATGCACTGCATCAACCAATGCAATAACATTATCCACGGGAGTTTGTTGAAGCACACCGTGTCCTAGATTAAATATATGGCCATTACGACCATTGGCTTGGGCTAAAACCATTTCCGTCCGTTTGCGAATAGTCGGAACATCGGCCAGTAACACTAATGGATCAAGATTACCTTGGACGCTGCGATCGTGGCCAATAATATCCCACGCATCATCCAAGCGAGTCCGCCAATCCACTCCGACGACGCAATTGCCACCCTCTGCCAACATTGGTAACAACCCAGGATTACCCGTCGCAAAGTTGATAACTGGAATACCAGGGACCAAGCCGGAAATTATTTCCTGTACATAGGGCAAAACGTATTCTCGATAATCGTCGGTTCCTAGACAGCCCGCCCAAGAATCAAAAAGCTGAACACATTGCACACCAGCGGCGATTTGTGCATTCAGGTAACGAGTGATTGCTCGCACAAAACGTCCCATCAATTCCTTCCAAGCACCGGGATCGCGATACATAATAGTCTTGGTATTCAAGTAGTTACGACTCGAGCCGCCTTCGATCGCATAGCTGGCCAATGTAAACGGTGCACCGGAAAACCCAATCAGCGGCATATCTGCCGGTAGATCCTGACGCGTCAGTTTGACCGTTTCCATAACAAAATCCAACGCCTCAACCGACTCCAATTCAACAACTCGATCAATGTCCGCTGCTTCTCGAATAGGGTTATGAATTATGGGCCCTTCACCTTTGGCAAATTCTAAATCGAGCCCCATCGGTTCAAGAATCGGCAATAGGTCGGAAAATATAATAGCAGCGTCAACACCTAAACGGTTAACAGCAGTCACCATAATTTCAGAACACAATTCAGGGGACTTGCAAAGTTCTAGAAAAGTCGTCTTACTACGAATCTCGCGATATTCTTGCATGTATCGCCCAGCTTGTCGCATTAACCACACTGGCGTCACATCGGTCGGTTCGCCCCGACATGCCTTCAAGAATAAACTGTCAAACCAAGGGGCATTTTTGTCTAACGCATCGGACATTGGGCCAGAGAGCATATGATGAATCCTTTGTTTTCGTTGTAATGTTTCATGGGAAAATTGAGCAGCATGCACAACGAGCTGCCCCATTTTTGAGTGTTCTGGTTCTAGGTCCACAATTAATCCATTGTCACGAATCCATTCGGACGTGGTCGGACCAATCGAAACCACTACACTACGATTCATGGCGTCTCGCAGTGATTCCCGTAAATCTAATTGGTCGGCTAATGCTAAGAGATTGGTTAATTGATGTGCTGAAGTAAAAAGCAAAACATCACGGTCAC
>JAYZBF010000224.1:0-10735 GCA_036338835.1 Planctomycetota bacterium | reverse complement strand
GAATAACACCCGATTCACCGCCGTTGCAATTCTAAACAGGATTA
Organism: Planctomycetota bacterium; assembly: GCA_036338835.1. Taxonomy (GTDB): domain Bacteria; phylum Planctomycetota; class Planctomycetia; order Pirellulales; family Pirellulaceae; genus UBA721. Next base: position 10,691 of record JAYZBF010000224.1, on the reverse strand, counting down.
TACATCAATGCGAGAGCAACAAACATGTCTCACGCCGTAGGTTTGCTAGGAAGTAATTGTATTTACTTACATTTCATAAATTTGGTACATATGATTAAACAAAGATAACAACATTACGTTTCGGATGATTCAGCACTTTTACAGAAAAACGGACTATGGCAAAATTTATGACCGCCGTGGAGCACCAACTTGGCGCGGAAACGGCTCGAACTCGTCTACAAGATTTCATCACACAAATGACGACACAATACGCCGATACCATTGAGGCCATGGAAGGCACTTGGGATGACAACGATCTCGCCTTTGAACTAACAGTCATGGGCATGAAAGTCTCGGGGACACTTACTGTCGGCGATGACGTGATTGAAATACAAGGAACCATGCCCTTTGCGTTATCACTAATGCGCGGCCGGATGGAAAAAACCATGGAACAGGAACTTAGGAAATTGCTCGCATGATTTACAAGCATCGCACATTTCGCTGTTGCGTTTTCGCCATCATCGGTTTCACAGTAACCGCAGTACCTCAAGACCTCTACGCTCAAAATACGCAACAAACGGTATTAGCCAACGCTCGTTTTGAACAACAACTAGAAGCTCTCATTTCGACTCGCTGGGATTTACCGTTAAAAGACGTTCTCCATTCCATCCGTGAAACCCAACGCGTTGCCATTTTCCTGGATCGTCGAATTAATCCCACACAACAAATTCAACTCGAAGTCCAAGACAAGACGATGAGCACGGCACTACAGCAGGTTGCCAACCAAGCAAATGCTCAGATTAGTCACATCCGCAACGTCATTTATATCGGACCTAAAAAAACAACGCACTTACTGGCAACCGTCGCAGCGATTCATGCCGAACAACACCGGCGTAATCAAGTGGAAAACACACGCATTTTTACCATCGGCAAAAACACGCAGTGGGTTCGACTTGCACAACCACGATCAATCGTCACTGCAATCGCGGAATCCGTAAATATCCGCATTACCAATATTGACAAAATTCCGTTTGACGTCTGGGACAAACATACATTGCCCGATCTGCCATTCGCCATGCGCATGTCAATCGTCTTGGCAGGATTTGATCTTACCTACCAAATGAACAACGACGGTTCTATCACGCTAATCCCATTCCCATCTGAAGCCAAATATCAAAAAGCATTTTCAACCAACGTCAGCGCGGCAAACTTCAATCGCATCAAAAACAGTTTTCCGACACTACAGATTACCAACAACATGCAACAATTGGTTGCTTCCGGAAGATGGGAAGAAATCGCTGAGCTTGAGTTGCTTCTGAGTGGCAACAGCATCACTCGCCCAAAACCAGTGCCCACCTCAAAGCAAGTTTACACGCTGACAGTGACTAATCAAACAATTCAAGATGTGTTACAAGCGATTGCCAGCAACGAGAAACTGGAACTTACAGGTTCAGCAGCAGCCCAAAAAATATGGGACAAACGCGTTTCGCTCGAGGCAAAAGAATTACCACTAGCCGATCTGTTGCGACAGGTCGTAGGCAAGGGTAACTTGCAATATCACATCGTCGACAAACAACTGCTCATTACAATAAAAATGTAAGCTGTGGCAGTCAGCTGTTACAAACCCTATTCAGGGATTTTCGCCGAGTCGTCGTAGGTGCGACGATCTTGTGGATGCCACAACGGCAACCCATCCTTTACTCGCTCAGATAGAATAGCTAACTTCTCACCAGAACCCGGCAGAGACGCCGTCGGTTCGTAATCATCTTGTTCATGTCCCTGGGGTTCGAAATCCCATATACCCAACTTGATTGCATCCAGAACTGAATTTGGCACGATCTGTTCTCCCGGAACTGTGTGAGAAAAAGTGAATTGAAAAGGTTGGTCGTTACAGCTCTTCCATTGGCCGTCACAAGGAACACTCACAGGAAAGTAATGAGGCAGTTGATTTTTCAAAATCTTACCTGCCTCATACCGTCATTCATCGTTCCAACTTCATGACTGCCAAGTCAAAAACTAAACTCGACAAAACCAATATCAGATTAAGGCAATTCCACGTCAAGCGAATGACAACAATTTTTCAATTTTAGCCACAACAATTTATTCGCAAATATTTTTACCTTTTTCAAAAACAATTGTTGACTATGCAACTCAAATTTGCGCCTCTCGAATTTTTATCCCCGCTGACGCGTTAGTTTCCAACGCCTTGCCGGCAACCACAGTTCCAGTAATGTCACCAATGTGCTAAATTGCACTGCCCCATAAATAAGTTGCCCCTCTCTTAATCTCCTTTCAGCAGAACAATGAAAAGCCATGACCACTGGTACTTATAAAACCGTGAATCATGCCCAAGACAATCCGCTTAGCGATGACGCTCATGAAGTTTGGCTGCACGGAAACCGACGTGTCTACATAATCGCTCTTGTACCAGGCGTAATTGTCCTTTGTGGCTCAGCGTTTATTCTCACCAACACTTTTTTTACATCTCCACTTTGGTTACGACTCATCGCTGCAATCCTATGTGGGTTTGCTGGGGTTACTAATGCGTCGTTATTGCTATGGCTGAAACGGCCACTGCTGGCATACAGCGCAGGACATCTGCTTGTCTACTTGCGGCCACCTCAAGTCGTTCGCGTGCCCATTGAATTTGTAGAAGTTTTTTTTGCGGGCCAAAGTGAAACGCACATGCCGCGACCTCGTGCGCAAACCAACGGACCTACACCCGAATCGCGGAATGTCGTAGTCCGGCTAGCCGAACGGGCAGTTCAATTCCAACAACACCCCGTTAAACCTTCCTTAGGCTCATGGGAAGGAGGCTACATTGTTGTACGTGGTACTTGGTCAGAACCAATAAATAAAGACCTATTTCGCCGACTTAATCGGCGGTTAATCGACATCCATCGGCGGCAAAACCAAAGTGTTGCAAACGGCGACGATATCCCAAACGCTTCCGATTTATACGATAAAAACAGTACCATCTCGCCCTCTGATCACGAGGAACACTGTGACTGAACTCCTTATAAGCGTACGTAATACCACTGAGGCACAGACTGTTCTCAACACCGTGCCCCACCTAGCGATTCTCGATATCAAAGAGCCTCGCCTAGGTGCACTCAGCGCAACATCTCCGGAAACCTGGCAAAACGTCGCCACGCTCGACAGAGGTAGCACCTTGCTAAGCGTCGCACTAGGGGAGTTAGGCGAATACGACTTAGCGATATCAAAACAGATTCCCGCCACCGCACGTTATGCAAAAATTGGCTTATCTCAACAAGCCGCAAAGAATTGGATTGATCCTTGGCAACGCACCGCCTCGTCACTCCCGCACAGCACCGACCTCGTCGGCGTAATTTATGCTGATCATCATGCTGCCCAAAGTCCTCCTGCGGATTGCATCGTCGATACGTTGCTGGCAGTCGGCTGTCGAACTTTCCTCATCGACACTTTTGACAAATCTAAGGGTAACGTACTGCACCATCTGAGTCGCGAAGCCCTCGCCAATTTAAATGACCAAATCGAACAACAGAATGGCATCTTGGTGCTCGCCGGTTCAATCACGTCCATCATTCTCGCGGACATTCTGCAGACCGGAGCAAAATACATTGGTATACGCGGCGCCGTCTGTGAAGGCGACCGTCAAAACCAACTTAGCCAAACTGCTACAATATCTTTTCTATCATCGCTGAAACTTTTATCATCAGGAATTTAATTTTTGTCCGACCCTATTATCCAATCCGACTCGCAACTAAACGAATACATCCAACGTCACAACGACTGTAAAATTATTGGCTTTGATACCGAATTCATTTCCGAAGACACCTATCGACCTGAATTATGTTTGATCCAAGTAAATGCTGATCACGATATCGCTTTAATTGATCCGTACGAAATCTCCGACCTAACGCCGTTTTGGCAATGGCTTACCGCCCCAAATCGAACCATTCTCGTCCACGCTTGTCGCGAAGAACTCCGGTTCATTTACCAAGCAACCAATCAAGCTCCCCAAAACTTGATGGACATTCAAATCGCGGCGGCATTTGTGGGATTGGAATACCCAGCTAGTTATGGAACTCTTACCAATCGCTTGCTTGAAATCTCATTGAACAAGGGAGAAACCCGCACCGATTGGCGGAGACGTCCGTTGACCGATGCACAATGCAAATACGCGCGACAGGACGTAGAGTACCTTGAGCCAATTTACAATCTACTGATGGCGCAGTTAGGTGATATGAACCGCACACAATGGCTATTCAGCGAACTACGGCGACAACAAAACCATATCCTAGATCAAGAAACTTCACCGCGGTGGCGAAAAGTCTCTGGCAGCGGCTCACTAAACCGTCGTGGATTAGAAATTGTAAAGCAACTATGGCTTTGGCGCGATGCGATTGCAAAGGAGTCCAATACGCCAACACGACGTATTTTACGCGATGACTTGATATGTGAATTGGCGCGGCGACAATCTGATTCGCTCGAAAAACTGAGGCTCATCCGAGGTATGCAACATCGCCAAGTCCAGAAGCGAATACCAGCCATCCAAGACACTCTTCGACAAGCACTTGATACGCCCGCGGAAGACTGCCCACAGCGCCAGCGGAAGTCTAATTCGCCGCAACGAACTACGCTTAGCCAGTTCCTCTTTACCGCGATTTCAGATTATTGCCAACGCAACCATATGTCGCCTAGTCTGGTGACAACGATGACCGATCTACGAGACTATCTAGACCTTAACTATGGCCACAGTAACCAAAGTAAAAAACGCCAACCACTGCTGGGCACTGGCTGGCGTAAAGATTTCATTGAACCATTGGTTCAAGATATTTTAAGCGGAAGGCTAGTAGCCCATGTCACCGACCCCACGTCGGATCAACCGTTGTCATTTGAACCCCACTCAGCGATAAACCCTAACGACGATTAGCCCAATCAGTCACAACCACAAGTCAAAACCAACGTTTTTTCGGTTTCCATCAGTTTTAACGTGTGATTGCATTGATCTAATCTGCAAGTTAAGACCTCATGGGTAACTAGTCCTTCCGCATTTTTCTCATTTTGCTATTCTATTTTAGGACGCCTTGTGCCTCCAATTGTACCGAGCCAGTTTTCGTTTCCGAGCTAGGTAAGAACCACGTCATCTCTTCCTGAATCAACGTCGTCCCTGGATCTCGGCCAACTAGCTTGACGCGTATTTTATGACGCCCTTCTTTGTCAGCTCGAGCATGCACTTTAAGCGTAACTTTCTCGCCCGGTGCAATACTAGCTATTGAGTCAAAAATGACTTGGCCTGGAATTAATTCGGCCGTCTGACCCGTTGTTTTGACGGGTTCCACGCCATACCCAAATTGAGCGATAACATCAATTCCTTGAGCCGCTCGCGTACCACGATTAATGACTTGAATCTCATAGATAACCTCTTCGTCCATTTTCACTGGACCAGCCGGATCACTGACAATTAGTTTTACGTCGGCAACTCCCCGAACACGGGTCACTACGGATCCCGCTCGAGTCTCCGCAGCTACTGCCTCCACTCGCATCGACAATTTATTTTCACCTTCTGTGAGCAGAACACATTCAAATTCAAATGTTCTGGTCGCACCAGGTTCCACAACACCGATTTCCCAAGACATGTTGCGTTTAACGGTTTCTGCTGGGCTTCCATTTTGCATATACCTAGCTCCGTTTGGCAACACTGCGTACACTGTAACATCGCGAGCGACTGTGTCCCCTTTATTGCTAACTTGAATTTGATATTTAACCGGTGCGCCTGCAAAGTTATCTTCAGGTCCGTCAACTTCAAGGACTAATTCCGGACGAAGAATAACAATCGACATTTCCTTTTGTACAGCGTCACTTCCTGCGGTGGAAACGCCAGCTTGGATCTTCATCTCACCGGCCTGCTCAGCCGTTAACTCCAATTCGATTAGCTTACTTCCGCCAGGGGCAATCGTACCAATGGACTGTCCCTCTTCCACTCCGGGGGAAATACGTAAATCAACATCACTTGCTTCACCATTGCCAATGTTAGTTACACGTACTGTATAAATCTTAGTTTCACCATATGTCATTTCTTGTGGACCGGTCAGCGACAATTGCAATTCCGGTTGAATAACTTGGACTTGCGTTGCTAGACCCAACGGTTGCACCGTCCATCGCGTAGAAAGTTGGAAAGCGCGATTTTCCTGAGGTATAAGCTGCATCTTCCAAATTGCGCGTCCTCCCGCAGCAAGTCGACCAACCTGCCACTGCAATTCACCGTCGACAGTTGACGCACTCCCATAGGTTGTTTCATTCGCAACCAATTTTACCCAGTCTGGTAAAGCGGTCACTACGAATACATCCTCGACCACTTGATCTCCTTGATTGATGGCCACAATTTCAAACATACTCGGCATCCCAACACGAATTGTTGGCGGGACACGAGTCATGATCTGAATTTTCGGAATGTAGCCCAATTGAGTTACGCCCGCGGATACCGATGTATGTGTAATATCGGTTCCGCTCGCAGCCGTTGCAGCCACGTCAGTTAGTTGAACCTCTTTTTCGGCATATACTTCAAATTCAATATTTTGCACAGGAGGTGCAATTGGCGCTGCGACCGCGGAATGAGCAGCCGCATCAAACTCCGGCGGTGCTTCGGAGTCAACGACCAGCGGGAACTCATCTTGAGCAACAACGACTGGAGGTACGGTAACTGCTTGCTCTGTCGCGGGTGCAACTAAAACCGATGTTGTATCTGTGGGTGCATCGACCTCTTCGATGACCGATTCTAGCGCACCACTACCAACCGGTACAGATAGAATAAAATCGTTTGATGGGAGAGTATCTAACGAATCAACAGTCAGTGCCGCGGGTTGCGCAACATCTTCCTCGGTAGGGTCGTTGCTAGTATCTTGTGCATTGCTCAATGCTACAAACAGGCAAGCAATAAATGTCCTCACGCCAAAAATTGTTAGATTACGTCTCATAGTTAGAAACCTGCATTTCGATTGTGGGGTTGTTCGGCTCTCGTGTGCGGAAAAATATTCCACTGAGAATCGGAGTCCAAATCGACAGGTACGACATGAAGCTTTAACCTAAATCTATTTTTTCATTTTCTCAGCACGACGTCGTTGTCATTGATCCGCCACTACAACAACGTAAATTGATAATCACACACAGATTATTACGATGCGGCCAACCATTTTTCACATTCGTACTTATATCTACCCAAAACCATGAGAACAGTAAGCCGTTCAGGGCTTGCGAATGCTGCCTTAAACCGTCATCATTTGTAAAACAATTTCAACACACAAATACTTACTCAACACCTACACAACACTATGGCTTCCACAACACACGAAACGCACCCGCCCACGACTACCAGTGCGGACTGGCACGCGGTGGCACAACAAGTTCTAGCGGGAACTCCACTCGACCAACAGCAAGCCATGCAGATATTAAAATGCCCTGACGATGAACTACTCGATTTAATGTCCGCCGCGTTTCGTATTCGCAAACAACATTTTGGTAAAACCGTTCAACTCTACTTCTTGATGAATGCCAAAAGCGGTCTCTGCCCTGAAGATTGCTCGTACTGTTCTCAATCCAAAGATTCCACCGCGGAAATCCCTAAATACAACATCCTTAGTCGAGATAAATTGCTTGACGGAGCGAAAATTGCTGCGGAACGAAATGCGAAAACATACTGTATCGTTATTTCAGCTCGAGCACCCAGTGAGCGAGAACTGACCGCCGTTGAAACCATCGTGCCGCACATCAAGGAACAGTACGACCTCAAAATCTGTGCATGTCTGGGCTTACTCAGCGATGACCAAGCTCAACGTCTTTGTGATGCTGGCGTCGATCGAGTGAATCACAACTTGAACACCAGCGAATCCAACTACGAAAATATCTGCACGACACATAGCTACCAAGATCGAGTAGACACTTTGCACGCCGTGCGCCGCGCCGGAATGGAAATTTGCAGTGGCGGCATCATTGGCATGGGTGAGCAAAATCAAGATGTCATCGACATGGCCTTTGCACTGCGTGATCTTCAAGCGGACTCCATTCCTTTGAATTTCCTGAATTCCATCGAAGGCACCCGACTGGAAAACATTAACACACTCACGCCCCAGTACTGCCTAAAGGCTTTAGCGATGTATCGATTCGCAAATCCCACAACGGAACTGCGGATTGCCGGCGGTCGTGAACTACATCTGGGTAGCCTACAACCGCTCGGACTTTATGCCGCAAATTCAATTTTCGTTGGGGATTATCTCACGACCGAAGGCCAAGCACCTGATGCTGATTACCAGATGATCAAAGACCTTGGATTCGAAGTCACTCGCAATATTGAATAACCGTTAGCGAATATGAGCAATGCTGTTATTTGGTGATCTTCAACAACTTGCCACTGGCTCCCTCGCCAGAACCAATGATTGTCACATAGATATCGCCGCTACTGTCGATGCTAATTGCAGTCGGCTTATCTAGTGAAACGATCTTTTCAACTTCGATGCCTTGTTTCTTTTTATTGTATTTTGCAACAATGCGAAAAAGGCCTCCATCTTTTGGACTAGACCAAGCAAAATCTGTTGCTAACAATTTCCCCCGAGGGCCATATGCCAAGCCGGTGATATCGCTCAGTCCTGTTTTAAAGTTCGCAAGTTTATCGCCAGTCGCTGTATCATAAAAGGTCAGCAGGCCATCACCTGGTATTGAAATCTCACCCATTTGCCCAACGGCTAGACTGCCATCAGGTGCGACGGTTATGGCGACTGGTGCATCAACGTCAGTCAGTTCCTTGGTCGCAATTGCTCGACTAAACGAGCCAACTTTGGCGCCCTTAACACCCGCTCTGGCAATCCAACCTTTGGTGTCATCGCCGTTGCAGGTAGCAAAAATTGCGTCGCCATTAAATGCGAGCCCATAAAAATTACCTTCGCCAGCAAGCTTGTCAGTTGCATCAATTGAAAAGGACGCTGCCATCGCATCAGCCTTTAAAGCTGCTTCTCCAACTTTCGGCAAATTGTAAATCCGCAACAGATCCTTAGCATCTGGGAATCCGCCGCCGCCGACCGCCAGAACATCACGATCAATAAACGCTATGCCCAACGGACCGATGGGGTAAATTGGGCCTTTACCGTATGTTTCGACTGGAAAATCGGTGATCACGGCTTCAATTTTTCCATCAACGATACGGACCACTCGTCCAGCTCCACTATCCGCAACGAACACATGTCCGGTCTCTGGCTGAATCGCCACACCACAAGGTACATTTAATCCATCCGCAATCGTTGTCACCTCAACACCATAGGCATCGCGGTCACCAGTGAACAAACACCCAAACAGAGTAATTGCCGCTACCATCGTCATTTTGCACGTATTCATATCTAAAATCTCTCTGGGGTTAATTTAAAAAGTCACACCAATCATATTACCATATTTACTTAACAACCAATTTAACTTCGAGCACATGCTATAGCAACTGAGGTACACTAACCTGTGGATAGTGTTCGCTCGCGAGTCTTTATCATAAACGTAACAATGTCGTTCACTCGTTTAGTCCCAGCGCGATTTACGACATCCGTTGCTCAAAGGCCGTAATTTTTGCTTCATGCTCTAGCGTCAAAGCAATGTCATCGAGCCCGTTGAGTAAGCAATGGCGGCGAAACTCGTTGACGTCAAACGAAAGCTCCAACCCATGACCGTCTTGGACGGTCTGCGACTCCAGATCAATCGTCAACTCATATTGACCATGTGTCGCGACATTCGCAAAAAGTTGATCAATTTGATTTTCAGGAAAGACAATCGGTAGCACGCCATTTTTAAAACAGTTGTTAAAGAATATGTCCGCATAGCTCGGAGCAATGACACAACGAAAACCATAATCCGCTAACGCCCAGACGGCATGTTCACGACTCGAACCACTGCCAAAATTGCGCTTTGTTAACAGAACGGTCGCTCCTTGAACTGCCGGTTGATTCAATTCAAAATCGGCATTGTCCGTGGAGTCATCATTAAATCGCCAGTCAAAGAACAGGAAATCCCCAAACCCACTTCGTTCGATGCGTTTAAGGAATTGTTTAGGGATAATCTGATCCGTATCCACATTGGCCCGATCCAGTGCAACAGTAATCCCACAATGCTTGATAAAAGCTTCCATCTCTAAATTCCCTTTGTATTTCTCAGACTTTTAATGCTCTTGTTCGCTTCAATTTAACGAGCAGTAACTCCCTAAAAATCACGCACGTCAACAAATGCGCCAGCTACCGCCGCTGCAGCTGCCATCGCAGGGGAAACCAGATGCGTCCGTCCCCCTTTTCCCTGCCGACCTTCAAAATTTCGATTGCTCGTGGAGGCACATCTCTCACCAGGTTCTAACTTATCGGGGTTCATTGCCAAGCACATACTACATCCCGCTTCCCGCCACTGAAAACCAGCTTCCGTGAAGATTTGGTCTAGCCCTTCAACTTCGGCTTGCCGCTTAATAACACCACTACCGGGCACAACCATTGCACTCACGCTATCCGCAACTTTTCGACCTTTGGCAACCGCAGCGGCGGCTCGTAGATCTTCAATTCTGGCATTGGTACACGAACCGATAAATACTCGATTTACCGCCACGTCCAACAGTTTGCTTCCGGCGACAAGCCCCATATAGTCCAATGCGCTTTGAGTACTCTTCTGCTCAACTTCATCGGTGAAATCGGCAGGGGAGGGGATGGGTGCGT
>JAYZBF010000223.1:0-8012 GCA_036338835.1 Planctomycetota bacterium | reverse complement strand
TCTCACAGCGAATCTAGAAAACTTCCGCACGATCAATTACGACCTCCAATGTCGATGTTGGGAACATTTTTGCTATACGATTTTGACCCTCGCTGGCCAAAAAATATAAACCTACGTATAGGGTCAGCGAATTATAACGGTTTTATTAACGGCCTTGAAAGTGCAATCGAGCAGCACCGAACCGTACCAGCAGGCACAGCAGAAAATAAAGCAGCGCTACCTTTATCGTAAAATCTGATTCCACAATATTTTGGGCAACACGGTAGGAAATTGCTGCGAATCACCAGCAGTGAACAACTCTTCGATGGCAGACGTCACATCGCCACGCTTAGCGGCAATTTCATTAATATCCCAGCGGTCATCGGGCTTCACAAATAACTCCGTCACTTGATCTCCCTCAATCTTAGCGAACCACGCGGCGGTCGAGATCGCTATCTCACCAGATTGGTCGGTTTTTGAAATGGCCACCGCATTGGCAAGATTGCAATCTTCAATGCCGCTTTCATTAACAATTAATGGCAAAAACGACTGCTGGCATTGTGGTAATTCAGCGTTAGCTGTATCCGCACATGCAAACCATTCAATCAAGGTTTGATAAATCGACTCAGATTGTAGCAGTCGTTGGCTACGTGAAGATGTCACTTGAGAGGCCGGCGATAGAATTGATGCAAACATCGGCACGTGTAATTGTTCGCTGTACAACGCCGCTTGTTGATAACCGACGGTGCCATGCTGACCTAAAGGTATTGCGCGTGCAGCGGTTACGATCAATAAGATCGGCTCCGACGCATGACCCAGAGAATAGTCTTCGAGGGCACTATGCAACGCCGCTAAACAAGTATCCGCCACACAGACTTGAGCCGCATAAGGATGACTAACTTGGAGCTGTTCATCCGGATCCAAGGGTTGCTGTTGATGATCCAGCGGAGGCGACGTAATTGTGCTCACTTGGGGATCCTCGTCGCCACGAAACATCTCGCGCAATTCAACGGGAGCGTCCCAGCATGTACCGAGGCTATCAGCATGAATCCACAACAAGTCTTCTGCTGCTTGGGACGTTTCTAGCCAATGCAATACTTCACCAAAGAAACCAGCCATCATCGTGGATTCAATATCGGCAGCCGATTCCACATTTTCAGTAAGCGGAACGAGAACCTGTTGTGTAAAGGCATCACAACACGGCAGTTGCAACAATCGTTCGCTGCTTGAAATCAAAGTGCTCGTCGCACCTTGCTCGGTCAGTTGATCCAATAACGCAACCTGACTGGGCCCAGAAATAACGGGATGTTGCCCCTGCAAAAAACTCGTGTAGATTTCCGTAATATCGGTGCTGCTCGCAATCATCGATTCGGCCAATAATGAACAGGTCCCTAGTTTATTAAATCCGGGGGTGGGAATCCAAGTGTTGCCGTACGGACCGATATATTTCGCCGATAAGTGATCTAAAACCAATACGATTGCTCTTGCCATGGGTTTTAATGTACCAGAGATTTGAAATAACTGCTTTTCCGCCAGTGGTGGTTTCTGCCTGTTCCGATAGAATATAAATGTGTTTTCTTTTCTTGAGTTCTCTAAATCATGCAACTAACCAGTAAACTTCTTGTAGCGACCGCCAAAGTTATAAGTGGCTACACGATACGGTGGGTTGATTGTCTACCCGACACGTGTCAACGTATTTACTTTGCAAACCATACAAGTCATCTCGATGCACTTGTACTGTGGGCTAGTCTACCTCGCGAAATACGCGAACTCACAAGACCCGTCGCTGCTAAAGATTATTGGGAAAAAGGCTGGTTGCGACAGCACATCGCCAAGACATTTAATGCCTTGCTGATCGACCGCAACGAAGTTAAAGTGCACCAAAGTCCAATCGATTTGATGATTCGAGAGGTGAAAGATTGTTACTCCTTGATTATTTTCCCCGAAGGACGTCGCAATCCTGCTGAAGAAATGATCAAATTCAAAAGCGGTCTATTTTACCTAGCGAAAAAACGACCGGATTTAGAACTAGTTCCTGTATATTTGGATAATATGAGCCGAGTATTACCACGTGGTGAAATTCTACCTGTCCCCTTATTGAGTCACATTACGATTGGTGCACCGATTTGGTTGGAAAAAGGCGAGACTAAACATCAATTCCTCGACCGCGCCCGTACCGCCATTATCAACCTCAAAGATTGTTAGAGACAGTATAATAATCCGATGCTTAACTTATTCAATCAATTTCTGTGGGCCTATGTCGACGTTACGCGAGTGTTGAACCTGCCATTTGATGAACCAACCGCTTGGCTCATCGCGACAGTGATGTTGCTGCTGATCCTTGCCTCGGCGGCCGGCAAACTGCTTGGCGGCAGTTCCGAACAACGCCTTAACACCGCTATCGTTCGATCTTTTAATCAACGTATCCGTTCGTGGTGGCTCATGTCAGCTGTGCTAATCGCCGGCTTGTTCATAGGCGAACATGGAACAGTTGTGCTATTCGGCTTGATCGGCTTCTGGGCTCTCCGCGAATTCATTACCATGACGCCGACTCGACGCAGTGATCATCGAACACTGTTCTGGGTTTTAGTTGTCTTTACGCCATTGCAGTTTATATTAGTCGCCATGCAGGGCGAGCTATTCCTCATCGCGATACCAATCTATGCATCGCTCTTCATCCCCGCTCGAATTGCAATGGCGAACGATGCCAAACGGTTTTTAGAACGATCCGCAAAAATACAAATTGGGTTGTTGATATGTGTCTATGCTCTGAGTTTTGCGCCTGCCATTCTTTACCTCGATCTCGGATCCAATAAACAACCAAATATCGAAATTGACGCTCCGGTTACCATGGCATCTGCGGCGAGTGAAGCTGCGCAGCGAACACCGTGGAGTCGTGTTAAAGATAGTGATGGCCATGACATCAACCGGAATAAGGGATTGTTGTTTTTCTTTGTTTTGATCACTCAACTTAACGATGTGTTGCAATACGCTTGGGGAAAACTCCTGGGCAAGAACATCATCGCCCCACGGATAAATGCTAGTCGTACGTGGGAGGGTGTTATCGGCGGAGCGGCGACTTCAGCATTGCTCGGTGCACTGTTCTCCTGGGTGACTCCATTTTTGTTTTGGCAAGCTGCAATTATGGCAATTGTCATTTCGTTGATGGGCTTTGCCGGAGGCATGACAATGTCAGCAATCAAACGTGACCGGGGGGTCAAAGATTATGGCACTTTAGTACAAGGCCATGCTGGGATCCTGGATCGCATCGATTCATTATGTTTCGCAGCCCCAGTGTTTTATCACCTCACCAAGATATTCTTCGCCATCTAAGTACTGCAAGCCTGTCAAGCTTTGCTAGGCAATCAGAACGGCTTAGCCCATCAAGTGATAATGCAAATGAAAAACCGTTTGCCCGGCTCCAGCACCACAGTTTGTGATCACGCGATAGCCACCAGCGATTAATTGAAACTCACGAGCTAAATCACGTATCACAAGTTGCAAATGTCCCAACAGTAACTCATCCTCGGCAGAAATATCATCGAGTGATTTGATTTCTTTTTTGGGGATAATCAACAGGTGCGTAGGGGCTTGAGGGTTTGCATCTGCAAATGCTAAACACAGTGAGTCCTCGTAAACAATATCCGCAGGTATTTCACGGTCAATGATGCGCTTAAAGACACTCTTTTCCATTATTCAAATCCCTCTGTAGTTTCCTTTTCGATTTGCTCCAGTTGTTCCAGAGCTATCACATCGTCAGGATTCATATCTGGAATGTTTTCGTATACAGGCATCAACAGCGATCCATCTGCATTTACTAACCCACTGTCTAGAGGCCGTGTTAGCGTCTCCATAACTCGGGACTGCAACTTTCCCGTAGCGATAGCCTCGTTGATTCGGTCGATCACCGTCTGATCGGCAATCTGCAATTGCGATTGCGTCGTCGGACAGCGGAGAATGGAAAGTAATTGAGGGTGAATCATGGGGAATTCGTTGTTGAATTGTAGCTAAGCATAGAACTGATAACTAATATTTAGCACATTGTACTCTAATTGGCAGGCGTTGACCGAGGCCAACAAAAAAGGGACACCAAACCGCCTAATAGCGGTGGTGTCCCTTCATGTACGAGGAGAATAATCAAGTAAGAGAGAGAGAAGTAGATCGTTTTCCGTCGTATTGCGTGGGTACTGCTTTCGTTAAACTTGCACATCGTGCATAACAAAAGGCTAGTGGGTCTCGGTAGCTTCCATCGAATCAGATTTATTGCGTTTTGAAGTGGAGCTATAGGACCACTCTTTGGTCATTTCCTCAAACACTGTCGGGGTTTCATATCGAACGACTTGAGGGCCATCCGCCATGGGACCAATAAGACCGCTAAGAACTGGAAGACCTCGGAGCGTTAAGTCCGTACTACAGTCGTCCATGCCAATTTGGTCGAATTCTTTAGTAAGTGCACGTTCACTAAGAAAGTCACTCATTAGTAAAGAATCATTTGGTCCACTGGAAACTACTCGAAATGTTTTATTCATCGTTTTATCCACATCAAAAATACTAATTTGATTTTCACATTACTGGAACGTTTAAAAGTTTATTGCAATGGAGCACAATCCGTCCCAGCAAAACAGACATCGACCTGACCTACAGCAAAACCGTAAAATAAATGCCGGTGGTGATATCATGGGTACGTTTGCACAAATCGGTGCAATATGCTCGAGCGGCACACGTGGTACAACCTGCATCGAAGTCTGCCCGCAATCCGCTGCAGTGCCCTCTGCAACCGTCGCAACACGTCCTAACCGGACTACTAAAGAACACGTATTCCGATTATTCCGATCCTAGTAACTATGCGCAATTCAACCCGCATTTCGATTATCAGAGGGCATTCAATCTTGGATTGATCGGACAAGTTCTCGTTGGCTTCGCAGTTGCTCAACCATGACAGCGTTGGCCTCAGGAAAAGCCAACTCGGCAATCTGATCGCGATCGACCCAACAAAACGGCTGGTTTAGAGCACATTCAGTTGACTTGGGCTCACAAGCGATAAAACTCAGCTGCAGATCCCCATGTTCATAAGAATGCTCCACCGTCATATAAAATCCAACCGCAGCCACAGTAACACCAGTCTCTTCGAAGCACTCACGTACAGCCGCCTCTAAATCTGATTCACCCGCTTCGATTTTACCGCCCGGAAACTCCCAAAACCCAGCAAGAACTTGATCTTGGGACCGTTGTCCAACAAGAAAACGACCACCGTTTTTTACTACGGCGATCGCTATTTTGGTTGGTTTCGTCATGATACAAGACCCACGACCCTACGATTGCTGTTGTAGCTCTCGTACTTTGTCTAACAAACGACCGGGAGATCCCATTGCGTTGTAGCCGCCGTCGACATGAAGAATCTCGCCGGTAATTCCACTGGAACAACTCGAGAGCAAGAAAGCCCCGGTCCGGCCGACTTCTTCGTGTGTAATGTTTCTACATGTAGGGGCGATATCTTGATACATCGTAAGCATTTCACCTACTCCAGCAGCTGAGCCAGCAAGAGTTTTTAACGGGCCAGCACTCAGTGCATTGACTCGAATTCCTCGTGGACCGAGATCATATGCTAAGTATCGCATTGATGCGTCTAGGGCTGCTTTGCAAATTCCCATCACGTTATAGCCAGGCACACACTTTTCGCCACCAAAGTACGTCATCGTAGCAATCGCACTATCATCGTTCATAATATGGCGAGCGGCATTTGCGACAGCAATCAAACTATAAGCACTGATTTCCATGGCCATTTTGAAGCCATTGCGACTCGTTTCAATAGTATCATTCGACAAATCTTCACGTTCGGCATAGGCAATCGAGTGCAGCAAAAAGTCGATCTTGCCGAATTCCTCTTCCGCGGTTTTCATGACCTCGGCAATGTTCTCATCGTCTTGCACATTCAAAGGAACTACAAACTTGGTTTTCTCAGGATACAGATCAGTACACTTGGTAACACGACGACGATTCTTGCATTTTTCGTCGTCCGGTGAGTCCGGTAAATGTGTAAATCCAACTTCGCCGCCTTCATCCATGATCGTTTTAGCAATTGCCCACGCAATGGAACGATTATTAGCAACGCCTAGCACTAAACCTTTTTTACCGTCGAACATTCCCATCCTGTTTTCCTTACTTATAATTTCTACTGCAATACACAATCGACTTCGACTGTACATTGATAGGGTTCATACGATAGATAGAATACCTTGAAACAACGAAAAACGGTAGAGAGAACCATGGTTTTAGGAGGAAACGCGCCGGGAAAGCCCGCGCTTTGTTTTTGGGAATGCTGTCCAACGTTACCCACTATCTAAACCCCGTATGACCGTTAGAGTCGTTACGACTGCGGGGTTTCTTTTGCATTTATCCTCCGCCCCAACGTGACCGCTCGTCGACCCTAAAATGGTGCCGTTATAATACAGCCATGGCAGGAATACGCGACATCTTATCACTACCCTTGGTTTACCGCACATGGCAAGCGCCCTTTGCGCAAGGCAAGATGAAACCGATCCTGGAAACCACCGATTTAACGAAGATCGAACGCGTTTTAGATGTCGGTTGTGGCCCTGGAACCAATGCACCGTTTTTCCTGAAAAATCGCTATCTTGGTTTAGATATCAACCCACGATACATACGCAATGCCACCAACCGCTATGGCTCCCAATTCGCCGACAAAGGTGAATTTAAAGTCCAAGACGTGTGCCATTACGAACCACCGCACGACGAACAATACGATTTTATTTTAATGAACAGTTTCTTACACCACATTGACGATGACAACACGAACGCAATTCTAGCTAACCTCCACAATATCTTAGATCCCAATGGGTACATTCATATTCTTGATTTGGTATTACCCGAACGATTTTCGATTCCTCGCTTTCTAGCCAAAGCTGATCGTGGTGATTTTGCTAGACCCTTGGATCGTTGGCAAGAAATATTTTCAAACCACTTTGAACTCGTTCAATTTGAACCTTTTCCATTAAAAATGTTGGGCATTTCCTTATGGCAAATGGTCTACTTTAAGGGCAAATTGAAGAGGACTGCATAACATGAACAAATCTCCCTGCCTAACCGTTGCCATACCTGTCTACAACGAACAAGATGTCATCGAAGAATTGATTGATCGTGTCACGCAAGTACTTGATGCGATACCTGGTGGTCCACATCAAATTGTCATCGTTGACGATGGTAGTCACGACGACACCGCGAAACTATTGTCCCAAGCAGTTGCAGGCGACCCGCGTATCGTTGCCGTCTCATTCTCGCGAAATTTCGGCCAACAACCAGCATACGCCGCGGCTCTCGAATACGCAGAGGGCGATGCTGTGGTACTAATGGACGGCGATCTCCAAGATCCGCCCGAACAGATACCAACGTTACTTGCTCGTTACAACGAAGGATTTGATGTCGTTTATGCGGTCCGCGTAAATCGCAAAGAGAATATCTTAAAACGAACCTGCTACAACTTGTTCTACCGCCTGATTAAACGACTTTCTAAAACTACGTTACCGCGAGACAGCGGTGATTTTTCCATCGTTAGCCGTCGTGTTGCTGACCTACTAGTACGTGACGCCGATCGCCATCGTTACTTACGAGGTATTCGTAGTTGGGTGGGATTTCAACAAACAGGCATCGAAATTGAGCGGGCACCCAGAGCGGCCGGGGATACGAAATATACACTACGCACATTATTTAGCTTAGCAGCCGATGGGATCTTTTCGTTTTCGTTGATTCCGCTGCGGCTAGCGACGTTTATCGGTGCCCTATCAGTATTCATCGCCCTCGGTTTGACAGTGTTTGCGACTTGGGCACGGTTCACCGCCCCTGAAAATCTGCCCGAATTTATGTCAGAAATACCCGCCGGTTTTACGGCCCAACTTGTCGCTATTTCATTCTTCGCTGGCGTTCAATTAATGTTTCTGGGAGTGGTTGGTGAATATGTAGGACGTATTTTCGAAGAAGTTAAAGGACGACCCTCATTTATTGTTGAAAGTGTCATT
>JAYZBF010000222.1:0-7222 GCA_036338835.1 Planctomycetota bacterium | reverse complement strand
TTATCGATGGCGGGCGTATCCGCAAACTCTTCGTGGGCATGACGTGCTGCCAATGGTGGGACCGCAGCATCAAAAGCTGAGGTATATCCCAATCCAATATATTTAAATCCAGTAGCAAAGGTACTCGGTACGCTACCCAGTGTCCCACTATGCGTGGTCAACGTACGCGGGATGACTTCGCCTTGACGTTTCTCTTCCGGCCGCATCTTGCGGCCCATATTGACTTTGGGGCCGGCAATATGACAATGCATATCAACACCACCGGGCATCACCACATAACCGGCCGCATCTAACGTACGATCCGCAGAAATACCAGCAGGGGGAGCAGGAACAACTCGCCCATCTTGAACCCAAATATCCTGTACTTGACCATCAACTCCATTTAATGGATCGTAAACATAGCCACCGGCGATTTTAAAATAAGGTTGGGACATGCCGTTTTCGCTAATCTTGTTTTTCGTTACTACTTAATATTTGTTACGGTGTGTTACAGTTGGATACTACAAGCAACCAGTTGAGGATCTTAAATAATGTCAGATGCAATCAAACTTCAAATGGCCATTGATCAAATCACAGCCGCTCGAGCGTACACTATGACTTTGCTTGAAGATATCGACCATGATCAATGGTTTCATCAGGCGAATCCGGTGGATCAGGCCAGTCCGACGCCCAGCCACGTTGCTTGGCAAGTTGGCCATTTGGCTATGGCCCAATACGGTTTGTTGTTGTTCCGTCAACGAGGCCGCTGTTTGGACGACAGCAACCTGATGTCGTCGTCGTTCCGCAAGAAATTTTCGCGGGGCACGTCCGTTTCGAGTGATTTGGAGTTTTATCCGTCGGTTGATAATATTTTGAATGTGTTTCATGCTATCTATGACCAATCCATGTCGGAACTGGCTAATTATCCGCTGGACCAACTCAACGATCCTGTAGACGATCCTTACGCGGCTTATCCAACGAAACTGGGTTGTCTGTTGTTTAGTGTTCATCATGAAATGCTCCATGCGGGCCAAATCGGTCTGCTCCGCCGCTTGCTTTCAAAAGACCCTATTCGTTAGAGCCGAATTTATCTCGAGCTGGCCGCAGACTTGTATCCTCAGACTGTGCACTCTCCATATTTAGTTCTTGCACCCGTTTCTCGATCCCTTTGAGTATTTCCAGATCGCTTGGATGATGACATTCGAGCGCCGGTCGTAACGAAATCGGAACATCGTCCATACGGTACACGGTCCCTGGCTCGTTGATACCATAGGTGGCTACTGTAAACGCAACTTCAGCCGCACGTGTTGTTGGTGTGTCTTTGGGGTCAAACGCAATATACGGAATCGATTTAAGATGGTCTCGTGCTGGCTGGCTAAAATTAGCCAGCGGATCTGCGGCGATGATCATCGCGGCGTCGGTTTCTTTTCGAGCTAAGATATCCGACGCGGTATATTCTCCAGGATTAAACCGCGGATAGCCACGCATAAAATTGACTCCAAACGGATAACCGGTCCGCCAAGCCATCACATTGTCGGCACCGGTGACATTACCATGTCCGCGGTTTGGCTTACAGATAAATCGCGTGTGCTTGTTCATATCGCGAGCCAGCGCCAACAGTGCTTCAGCATTTGCATGTTTGCCGCGAGTCATCGTCAAACCCATGCCGAAGAAAATCGCCCCAAACTTAGCCGCTTTCATTCGCGTCATTAAGTCCTGCCACACCGATAGCTCAATACCGGTGTCGTGAAGTACTTGATTCGGATCTAACTCCACATCATTAGCCAACGCACGCAAGGCCCACAGTGCTTCAAAATCGCTGCGGGGTTTTACGGGAATAAAAATATCAGCGGCATTGGCGGATTTGGTTTTACGAACATCAACCACAACGCACGTGCGATCTTTACGGCCATTAGGTAGAAACATTCCTTTGGGCGTCAGACTATATCGGGTAAAGTGTCGCGGATGACTTTCAGCGGGATTTGCGCCCCAAAAAATAATCATATCCCCTCGATTGCGTACTTCTCCTAACGATGCGGTAACTTCACCAACACCTTGCAGGGCCATCCCTGTCGGACCATGACATACAGAACTTGTTGTGTCAATATTTGCGCCAACCCAATCGGCAATTCCCACAGCCGTTCGTTGCGATTCCGAAGTCGTATCGCTCAGGCCATAAATCAACGGATAGCGTGCCGCAACCAACAACTCTGCTGACCGCTCAATACCCGCTTCGACGGAAGCTGGTTTTCCGTGAATCAAGCAAGACGGACGATCATCCGCTGTGTGATTCAAGAACCACGCTTTACCCAGAACACAAGCACGTTTCGCTTTTACGATGTGATCTCCGTCGACGGTAAGATCGATATCATCACAAACACACCCACAAAACGTACAGGTTGCGTCAGTAACTACCTTCAGTTCATTTTCTGACGACGCATCAGGAGTAACAGTAGCCATCGATGGCACCCTCCACTGCTGCGTGCGATTCAATGCTCGTTTTAAGTACTTCCAAAATCCTGCCAAGACTTCAATTAGTCTCACATTTTGGTGCGCACGTTAGTAACTTAAACGACGGGAGAGCTTGAAGCCTCCAGTATTTATGCTGTAGAACTTTGACCTACAAAAAATGACTTACAGCTAGCTTGGTGTAGCTATCGGCTGCATGGTTACATCAAATCCTTTACTTGTTGGCATCCCAGTGCCGTGAGTTTCCCCGCCCATGAGTCGACTGGATAAATCGCCGTAGGGAATAAACAGCAATCCAGATGGAAGTTCATCCTTACGCGCTGTTTTAACGGCAACTTCGATTTGGCCAAATTCACTTTCCAGCCGCACCCAATCACCATCGGTCAACCCACAGGAAATCATATCTTCGCTTGCCACCTGCAAGCAGGTAATTTCGCTTTGATATGTTTCGCCAAACTTGCCTTCACTGATCCCCACACCCTGTTTACTGGTGCGACCCGGAATCAAAATATATGTCTCTGTCATTTTGAAACTGATCAAATAAGAAGACGGGGTTTGTTTTATTCCACTGTAGTCCTTACTCTTATCAAATCGACCTTTAACGTGGAATTGTTCATATATTTTGGGTTTAACTGGCGTTTTCCGCTAGGGGTGAAATCCAGCTAACAGATGTATTAACCCTACACTCTAAGGCCATTCGTATTCATACGTGGTTTGATGTAGACTAAGTTACGTAATAATTAGGCAACCCCGATCACATTATCATAGTGAATGACCCATGTTGGATTTATTTGACAAAATAGCAGAAGCGTCCGAGGCTATCCGTAGCCAATGGAATAAGACTCCCCACGCGGGAATCATTCTCGGCACGGGGCTCGGCAGTTTAGTAGAAGAAATCGATGTTGAAGCGACCTTAGATTACGCAGACATCCCACACTTTCCCGAATCCACCGCTGTCAGCCATGCCGGTAGACTAATCTGTGGCACCCTCGGTGGCCTGCCCATCATGGCGATGGAGGGTCGCATGCACATGTATGAAGGCTATCCTCTTAAGTCGATCACTTTGCCGGTACGAGTGATGCAATCAATGGGCGCTGAATTACTTGTTGTGTCCAATGCCTGTGGCGGTATGAATCCAACATATCGCTGTGGTGATATCATGATTATCGAAGATCAAATCAATTTAATGGGCGACAATCCATTGATTGGAGTCAACGATGACCGACTCGGACCACGCTTCCCAGACATGTGTGAACCCTACGAACTAGCCCTCGTCGACCGCGCCCTCTCCGTTGCCCGCGATGCCGATATCGTTGCACACCGCGGAGTGTTTGTGGCGGTCGCCGGCCCGAACTTAGAAACTCGCGCTGAATATAGATTCTTGCGAACTATCGGCGCTGACGTCGTCGGCATGTCAACTGTTCCCGAAGTCCTCGTCGCTGTGCACTGTGGTATGCGTTGTGTCGGCTTCTCGGTGATTACCGATATGTGCCTAGCTGACGCATTGAAGCCGGCGAACGTGGAAGAAATTATCGCCGTCGCCAAAGAAGCCGAACCAAGGTTGACTATTCTAGTTAAGGGCGTGCTAGCCTTAGAGCAAGCTTAGGCCAAGTTCAAACTAGCGGCATGAACACCATGAACAGTAGTAGCACATGTTAGATTCTCAGCGAATTCAAGAAGCGTATGCTCACGTGCAGCAACGCGTCAAACAAACACCTCGTGTTGCACTCATTCTAGGTACCGGCTTAGGGCAATTCGCCGATCGTATCGAAAATCCAGTCGCCATCTCTTACACCGACATACCGCATTTTCCTCACTCCTCAGCGCCCGACCATAAAGGACAACTCGTATCCGGCTCGATCAAAGGCGTTCCGCTGATCGCCATGCAAGGACGATTTCATTTATATGAAGGGCATCCTATCCATGATGCTGTTTTGCCCGTGCATGTCATGCGGAAATTGGGAGCCGACATCCTAATCGTCTCTAATGCGAGTGGAGGTGTGAATACCAATCTATCCGGTGGCGATATCCTCGTCATCAATAGTCATATCAATCTCACTTTCCGAGTGAATCCGGAATTGGCTGCGTTAATTCACACTCGCAACAATACTAAATCGCCGATCTATGACTCACAGCTAATTGCAGACGCTATGGAAACTGGACGTCGCGCTGGCTTCTATTTACAGCAGGGATGTTACGTCGCACTCACGGGCCCAAATTATGAAACTCGTAGCGAATATCGAATGGTTCGTAAAATTGGCGGTGATGTGGTCGGGATGTCGACTGTTCCCGAAGTCTTAGTAGCTCATGCCTTGGGTATGCGCGTGTTGGCGTTGTCCGCGGTTACTAATATCGCCAAACCAGATGCATTGGTTGAAACGACTGCCGCAGGTGTGATTGATATCGCACAACTCGCCGAACCCAAACTAAACGCCATTGTCATGACCATAGTTGATAAAATCAACCGTGAAGGAACGTAGCTCTGCGGGCACTTCAAATTATCATCAATGGTGTGGCTCAGCCACGGCGATAGCAGCAACCAAACTGGCTAACGTTCTTGCCATTGCCAACCCACGGGAACCTGTAATTCCATTTCTGCCATCCGCGCCCACGGAGTCCCTGGATGCTCGGCCTTCACACGCTCTAAATACTGAACCGCGCGTTCTCCAATCTTTTTGATCACACTTCCTGCTTCGGTTTCCGTCGACGGCACTAACTCCCAAGCCGTACTCGTCTCTTTTTCAAAGGTCTTACCGCGTTTCATTAATGCCAACATCGCGTTGTACCCTTCAACACGAGAACGCGCCGCTAGCAAGCGTCCCATCGCCAAGTCGTAGCCAGCTCGCCAACGCAAGTTCGTCAATTTGCTGCGGTCAGATTCACCTAGTCGCAATATTTCATAAGCTTGCAACAGTGCCGGTTCTAGTTGCGCGGCCGCCAACTGTGATTGACTCAATTCGCGACTGAAAGACGCCTCGTCACGTTTCATAAAATCTCGCGTGGGGTTATTCAATACTTGAATCGTTTCCAGCTTGGACACTCGAATCAAAGCAGCTAACGCTTTATTCTCTTGAATCTTGGCCGCATACTCCGCTTGGCTAATATAATCTGGAGCATACTTTTGTAGCGACGAGCGATCATATGAACCAATCAACGCAACCGGACGGCTACCCGGTCGGTTCAACATCGACGACGTGTATCCTGGCGCTCGTCACGCTAAGAACGAGCCACCACTGACACGACAAATATATTCCCACGCAAAAGGGCCGAACCCACTATCAACCGTCTCGGTCACCATCGAAGCGGCTGGATATTCCATTAACAATTGCTCTGTATCACGTGTTTCTGGACCTTGATTGATAAACATGCGCCCAGCGACCCCATCTATACCCGCCTCAACGTGCTCTGGCAAAATCGCTCGTTTACCAAATGGAGCGTGGACACCCACCACATACACTGGGATCGCATACTTGGCTAAATCACTTCGCAACAATTCCGCCTGATCCTGATCATCGCCCGCTTCATCGGTCACAACAACTAAAAAGACTTCATATCCTTGCTTGCGGCGCAATTCCAATACGTCATCTGTGGCTTGCCGTACAGCGGCAAACGCATTTTCCACTCCGGAAGAATCGACAGCAATTTGTGTAAACGCTTCGGTCACTGCCTTGAAATCACCTGACGCCTCTAAATGCCTCTCTGTTGATTCGCCAAAAGAATAAATCGATGTTAATAACTGTGTTTGCTCATCCACTTCTTCTGAATTCGCGGTAGTTTGTTGTTCTGCCTCGATAACCAAGCCATCGTAAAAATACTGCGCTTGCATTTTTACCGCGTCCACCATATTTACTGCGCTCTTGGTGCGATCGACGATCCAAACAACCAACGTTGGGGCATCCTCTTTGGACTGTTTGAACATTTCCAATAGCTGATTGACTTCTGGGTGAATCGCCGTAGTCCGACGAACCGTTTGTTGTGATGGCGGCTCAATCTCAAGATTCAAGCTGGGCTGCGGGTTTTCCCGTTTCGGTCGTGATTTGGCTGTACCCGTTAAAGGAGCATTCACGCCGGGTATCACTTTTGTCGTATTCACCGGAGGCGGCGGATCAGGTTCTGGATTCTCTCCACATCCAATCGCCAAACCCAATAAAATTATCGCGGCTAGTAATCCAAGTGATCTCATTCTCGTTCCCATTGCTAATTCAACATCCCAAAGCCTGATTTTTTTGTTCCAACTGTATTGTATAGGCAAACCCGCCTATGATAGAAGAGACGTCACCCACAAAGGATCCACCAAATGACATTTGCCCATTTAACACTTGCTACTGTTGATGTCGAGACGAGCAGCTTGTTTTTCCAAAACACGTTAGGTTGGACACCTGTTTCACAGCCTGACAACATCGATCGCAACGCCGACTGGCTTAATATTACCGAAAATCAACAACTGCACTTATTGTTGGTAGAAGAATTTGAACCATCTCCATTTGAAGCGGAGTTTGGCAGACACTTCGCCATCTTCCAACCAGGTTGCGAGTTCCCTGAGCTAAAGCGAAGGCTTGTCGACCACGGCGCTACACTCATCGATCCACTACGTGACACTCCGTTTGAACGATTTTTCTTTCAAGATCCCAACGGGTATGTATTTGAAGTCATCGATCAAGATGGCTATCAGCAAGAGTGAATGTCTCTGCCGCAGTTATTGCTTTGCACTTTCCACGACCCACACATTCCTAAATCGCACGGGACATCCATGGTCCTGTAAATATACAGGTCC
>JAYZBF010000221.1:0-5167 GCA_036338835.1 Planctomycetota bacterium | reverse complement strand
ATATTGGACACCGTGTTTTCGGCCTACCTTTATATAGGCGCTGACGAGTTCAGCGGGTTGCAAATGTCCATCGGTGGGGCAATAGCAGGCGTCAAGCAAGTCATCAGTTTTCATGTAGGGCAGTTTTGCCGCGACTTCCGCTTGCGTTAGATGCTCAATGTCGAAACCAATGCTCTTTCCCATCGCGACGAGATCCGTGATTTCCTGCGCCCGCTCGGGCGTTTCGGCGATGCGTAAAGATCCAGTTTGTACGTAAATTTCAACGTCGGCCTGTTTTTCTAATTCAATGACAACTTCGACGCCATCCATCAGCATTCGCGTCGACTCAGCGGTCCCGCGTAATTGCCCCAGTAGTCCAGCCGCTCGACCCGTAGAGCCGTTTCCCAAATGTTCTCGTTCAAGTACAACCACAGACTGCACTCGCTTGGCAAGCTGCATCGCTGTGCTTAACCCAGCAACCCCAGCTCCAATCACAATAACGTCAAACGATGTTTGTGTTGAATTATTCATAGCACCATTCTGACAAATTTCGCCGCTAACAAAACCCCTACCCAACTGGAAAAACGTCCTCATTCCCGAATCGCTGCATGCCCTTCAATGGCGGTTCTAGGGACGGCAGACCTAGGTAACAACGGGAACCACTTGTGTTGTAATCCGAGACGATATCGCGCGGATTGTGCGCTCGGGTTAATCGCATATTGATTATTCCATCCGTGTGAATTCAAGTGCCACTTGCCAATCGCCTTTTTCGCCGGCGGTCAATTGTTGCCGCAGTGCGTCCCGTTCATAGAAATCTCCTAGAAAACTGGAGATTCGAGTCCGTGCACCTTTATTGAGGGCATACATGACGAGCTTACTATCGGTTAACTCATATTTAACGATGCTGAAGGCGCGATCTTTTTCACCTCCAGCTGGTTTGCCAAGTTCAGACGAACCAATATTGAGATACCGCGTGTCACCAATCTTCGTGACCCAAGCGTATTGAGTGCGCCGTGTGTTCGTAGAGTCTCCAGGGAGTTGCGGCTTGTGGAATTCCGTGAAACCAACAATGAAAACGTTCTTTTCTGGAGCATTCATGATATTCAGTATTGAAAGCTCATCGGACGTAGGCGTCCTTTTTACCGCTCCTGAAGGGTCACCGTAATCGTAGTTCGCAACGACCTTCCAGGGACCCATCAATCTTGCTTCAGCCACAGCGTCTGCGGGTTGGGAAAGTGGGTAGTCCCATTCACAACCCGCAACAACTACGAGGATTAAAAGACAACTCAAAAATTTACGGCTGTTGATGTACATTTAGAATTCTAGACTTTCCTCAAGAGGTTCATACGACCTACAGCAACCCATTCCGCGACATAAATGTTACCTTCATGGTCAAAACAGGCATCGTGAGGATGAATGAATTTTCCAGCTTTCCAGCGAGCGGGTTGTCGCCGCATCGCGAAATTGTCAGCGAGCACTTTTTTGCGCCAAACTGGATCGTCGCCCAACTGCGCGACAACTTGGTTCTCCTTGCCGAGGACCGTGATACGGGCGTGCAGGTCGGGCACCAGCATGAGATCCCCTTGCGTATCGATATCGGCGGGGAATAGCATGTCTTTCACGACGGCGATATGTTTTCCAGCCTGATCAAAATATTGCAAACGTGCATTGGCGCGATCACAGACGACCAGCGCCGGAGTACGGCCCGGTCGATCATCCCACCACAGTCCATGTGGAGTCTGGAATTTGCCAAGCTTGGTGCCAGTTCCGCCGAAATGGCCGATGACGTTAGCGTCTTTGTCATAGCGGATGATGAAGTTTGATCCATAACCGTCGCCGACAAAGAATCCCCCGTCAGGGGCGAAGGCGATGTTGGTGGGGCTGAATTTACGACCCTTGCCCCAGATGCCGGGCTTTTGGTTGATAAACGGAGCGGCACCTGCGTAGGCCTCGAGTTTGGGTGCTGTCTGTTTCCAGACCGTTTCGCCGGTAAGGGTTGTTTTAGCGATGTAACCTTTGTTATCACAAAGGTAGAGGTATTCTTGATTTCCGTCTTTGCGGATGTCGATACCATGTCCACCTCCATGGTATTCTTTGCCGAAGGAACGGACGAAACGTCCCTTTTCATCGAACACGACAATCGCGTCCATTACCTCGACCGTCTTGGTACGGTGCTTCACATATATGAGTCCGTCGGCATCAACAGCCACTCCATGTGTATCTTCCCAACGAATATGATCGGGGACCTGCATGCAGTCATGCTCGACAACATATTGGCATTCGCCTGAGCCGACTATCTTGGGTTTACTATCGGATTTATCCGTTGCTTTTACGAAAGCCGGCGCCGTGGAGGCTGTTAACATCGTCGCGGTACTGGTTTGCAAAAACTGTCTTCTATTTGATTTTCTCATGGTGGCATTGTACCAGAATGCAAGTCTGAATTTGTGGTTTCGCGTTTCCGTTAATTCGTGTAAATTTGTGGTTCAGATTTACAAAGTAGTTTACCCACCAAAGTGAAACTCGCTGGCGGGTGGTTTATTTTAATTCATCTTCTAGGGCACAACCGTGGCCGTACTGATTCAAATTCGCAATGCCCATAAGAGCTACGGGGACCAAGTATTGCTTGACGGCGCCGATGCTTCGATTGTTGAGAACGCAAAAATTGGTTTTGTTGGCAGAAATGGTGCTGGCAAATCTACGTTGTTAAGAGTGATTCTAGGCGAAGAAGAGTTGGATTTGGGGGAGGTGATCTTGCACCCCAAGTTACGGATTGGGTATTTGCGGCAGCACGACACGTTCAAGCCCGAGGAGTCAGCTCTAGATTTCTTGATGCGAGACAGCGGCCAGCCTGATTGGAAGTGCGGGGAGGTGGCCGGCAAGTTTGAGTTAAAGGACGAGTATCTTAACGGTCCGATATCAGCTTTGTCGGGTGGTTGGCAGACTCGAGTTAAATTATCAGCGTTGCTATTGCATGAGCCTAATTTATTACTGCTAGATGAACCGACAAACTTCTTGGACCTGCGAACCCAAATTCTGTTAGAGAACTTTCTGCAATCCTTTCGCGGGGGTGTATTGATGGTCTCGCATGACCGCGGTTTCTTGCAGCAGACCTGTAATGAGACGTTGGACCTATCGCGGGGGAAACTAACACAGTTCACAGGCAAGATTGACAAGTTTTTGGAGTTTCAAGAGGAACGCAAGGAACATGATTTGCGAGTGAATGCGACTGTGATTGCTAAGCAAAAACAGTTGGAACGATTCATTGCGAAGAACCGAGCTGGCGCGAATACGGCGAGTCAGGCCCGTAGTAAGCAGAAACAGTTGGATCGCTTGGAAGTCACGGAGGTGGCGGGTGCGGAGGCGACGGCTCGTATACGCGCGCCTTTGGTGGAGCGACGTCAGGGCACTGTGTTGCGCTGTGAGAATTTGGCGATCGGGTATGGGGATAGCGGTGAGCATGTGATTGCCAATTCGATTAATTTGGATATTGATCATGGCGAGCGGGTCGCGATTGTGGGCGACAATGGTGAAGGGAAGACGACGTTATTGCGTAGTTTAGTCGGGTCGTTAAAGCCGTTGAACGGTAATGTGAGCTGGGGTCATGCGAGTGTGATTGGGACGTACGCTCAGCACGTATACACGACTTTGCCGGAGCAGCGGACGGTCTATGAGCATTTGGAATACGAGGCGATTGGCGGCACGACGCGACAACAGATATTAGCCACTGCGGGTGCGCTGTTATTTCGCGATTCGCATGTGAACAAAAAGATCAAGGTGTTAAGTGGTGGCGAGCGGGCGCGGTTGTGTATGGCAGCTTTGTTATTGGGTGATTACAACATTTTGGTACTGGATGAACCGGGGAACCATTTAGACGTAGAAACAGTGGAGACGCTTGCGCAGGCGTTATTGAAATATCAGGGGACGGTCGTATTTACAAGTCACGAGAGGCATTTTCTGAAACGGGTAGCTACGAATATCGTGGAAGTGCAGGGTGGTACAGCGAAGAGTTTTCTGGGGGATTACGATTCGTACATGTATTCGTTGAATCAACAGGACAAGGCGCCAGTCGCTATGCAGGGCAAACAGGCATTGAAGGACGAGAGCAAGGGGGACCAGCACCGTCGCCAGAAGAAGTTACGGCGGAAAATTCAGAACTTAGAGAAGAAGATCCAGGCGTTGGATAAGGAGAAGGGGGAGTTGAATCAGTTATTGGTGGAGACTACCGATGCGGATGAAGCGTTGAAGGTGCACACGAAGTTTGCGGAGGTGTCGGATTCACTTGCGCATGCGGAGGACATCTGGTTAGAATTAACGGAAGCGTTGTAATACGCTTCGTAACATTCAAATAGAGGCGGTAGTCGGCATGGATTTAATCACTTTTGCAGTCATAGTTGCGTTGATGGAGTTCGTGGTCGGTCTTGCTTTATTGTTATCGCCAGTGCGAGCGATGGATGGGTTATGGGAGGTTTTGGACAATCGACCGTTATTGTCTGTGATCATGTTTGGTTTTTTGGCGGTATCCGGATCGGCGGTTGTGCTGGACGGTGAGTTTGAGTGGGAATTGCGTGGGGTGATCACCTTGATTGCGTTGGTGACTATTGTAAAGGCATTGTTATATATTTGGTTTCCCAAGAAGATGGGATCGATGCAACGTCGGTTTTTACGACGCGATAAGCCGTTGTGGACACGTTGCATTGGCGTAGTTATGTTATTGGCTTTTGTGTTCTTCAGTTGGGCCGCGCAGGAAATGCTACGGCTATAGGGATTTGTGTTATTCATGGTCAAAAAGGTGTTGCAGCACCGTTGCCCGATAGGCTGTTATCGATACAATACACGTATTATTGGTTAATATTTTTTGTGCAGGCGGCTAGCTTGCAGTACCGAAAGATATTACAGAGGGCGATTAGCTCAGTTGGCTAGAGCGCTTCGTTTACACCGAAGATGTCGGGGGTTCGAGTCCCTCATCGCCCACTTGGCTAGGTTGCATGGTAGTGCGTGAACTCGCATTACTCGGCAAAACTAGCCTTTTTTCATGCGCGGTGTTTTGGGGTTGCGAGTCGATGCGGGGCGTTACGGTCACGTGCTGCGTTGGATTTTGCGTTGGATTTTCGGTTGCTTGCCTGAAGTCAGCATTAACGAAAGTGAGACCTCATTAATCCGTTCCTGCCCTGAGCTTGCTATTTCAGCT
>JAYZBF010000220.1:0-7725 GCA_036338835.1 Planctomycetota bacterium | reverse complement strand
ATTTGCAAAAGCTGTGGAGTTAGCGGGGCATGTTGATATTTTGGTGAACAATGGACAGGGTGGAAATGCGAAAGATTTGACTACGACGGATCAGCAACATTTTGACGAGCATTTAGCGAACGCGACGGGTTATTTTTTGTTAGCAAGGGAATGTCGCGATCATGTGGTTGCCCGCGGGACGGCGGGCAGCATCGTAAATATTGGCTCGATGTACGGCGTGGTTGGGTCTTACCCGGATGCATATCAGGATGTGAGTGGTGCGAGCCCCGTGGCCTATCATGCTCTTAAAGGTGGAGTGGTTCATATGACGCGGCATTTAGCGGTATATTGGGCAGCGGATCAGGTGCGAGTCAATTGTTTAAGCCCTGGGCCATTTCCGAGTGATAAGGCACCGGCTGCTTTGGTGGACCGTTTGATTGAAAAGAGTCCCATGAAACGCATGGGTATTCCATCAGAATTGAAGGGCGCCATTGTCTTTCTTTGCAGTGATGCAAGTAGTTACGTCACGGGTCAAAATCTATTAGTCGACGGCGGCTGGACCGCTTGGTAAATGCTTACCCGGTAAGCACGGCAGACTTGTGCCTACCCTTAGTGCCGATTTATGATAGTAGAGACGTTATCAATAACATAATTTCCCCCGATGCCGATTGGTAGGACTATGAAACAAACCATTGCAGCTTTATTTGCGATATGTGTCTTTACGGATAATCTAGCCGCGCAAGAATCTCCGTCGGTAATTGAAATCCCAGCGGCAATTGCTGTGACCGAAGCTGAAATGAAGCCGTACGGTGAAATCATAGAACACACCCGCGTGAAAATTGAAATGCTGCCGATTCCAAGTGGCAAATACTTGCTAGGTAGTCCTGACAATGAAAAGCAACGCCGTGCTGATGAAGGGCCACAGCGAGAAGTGACGTTAGAACCGTTTTGGATGGGCAAGACGGAAATCACTTGGAATGCCTATGACGTGTGGATGTCGGATATCGACATTCAAATTCGTAAAGTTTACGGTAAAAAAGCGAACGACCGTGACCGACTTGCGGACCCGCTAACGATTTCCAAACCAACCGCGCCTTACACCGATATGTCGTTTGGCATGGGGACACGCAGTTACCCCGCGATCTGCATGACGCAACATGCCGCGAGAACATTTTGTCAGTGGCTCAGCGCAAAAACTGGACGGTACTATCGATTGCCTACCGAAGCGGAATGGGAATACGCCTGTCGCGGCGGAACAACCACTGCCTATTCGTTTGGCGACGATGCAAAGAAACTGGGTGAATACGCTTGGTTTTACGATAACGCGGGCGAACAATATCAAAAAGTTGGGCGGAAACTCCCCAACCCTTGGGGCCTACACGACATGCACGGTAATGTTTCCGAATGGGTGTTGGATCAATACGACGAAGCGGGTTATGCCAAACTCGGTAAACAACTCAACAACCCGTTAAGCGTTCCGTCAGTTTTGTTTCCACGGACCGTGCGCGGTGGCAGTTGGCAAGACGAAGCGGCACAGTTACGTAGCGCTGTGCGAGTTGCTTCGACAATAGACTGGAAAGAACAAGATCCACAGATACCCCAAAGCATTTGGTATCATACAGATGCACTGCATGTTGGGTTTCGTATAGTTAGGCCATTGAAAATACCGACTGCCGCAGAACTCAAAGACAAGTGGAATAAATCTGAACCAGTACAGCATGACAAAGATAATCCAAAAAAATTCCAAGAATAGCCGTTAACGAAAAAGGGAAAAGCATGAGCGAACAAAAACCATCACGACGTCAATTTTTGCAAACGACCGGAACTGCCGCTGCTACGGCAGGCGTGTTGAGTAGTGTGCAAGCAGTCCATGCTGCGGGCGAGGGCACTATTCGATTGGCTATTGTCGGTTGCGGCGGTCGCGGCACCGGTGCTATTTCAAACGCCCTTTCTGTTCCCAATGAAGACATCCAACTTGTGGCGATGGCCGATGTTTTTGAACACCGGCAAAAAGCCAGTTACGAAAGTTTGGTACGCCGGTTTCCGAAGACGGTTAAAGTCGACAAAGAAAACATGTTTTTAGGATTTGATGGCTACAAAAAGGCCATGGATGTCCTGAGCCCAGGTGATATCGTGGTCCTGACCACTCCTCCAGCCTTTCGCTGGTTGCATTTTACCTATGCCATCGAGAAGGGACTCAACGTGTTCATGGAAAAACCGGTCACCGTAGACGGTCCTGGGAGCAAACGCATGTTCGCGCTAGCGGAAAAATCTGTTGAAAAGGGACTGAAAGTAGGCGTCGGTTTGATGTGTCGCCATTGTGACGCTCGCGGAGAATTGTTCCAACGCGTTCGAAATGGTGAAATCGGCGATATTACAATGATGCGAGCATACCGGATGGCTGGGCCAACAGGCTATGCTGCTGTCCCTCCCAAGCCTGAAGGTATTAGCGATTTGATGTATCAAATCAAAAACTTCCACGGCTTTTTGTGGCTCAGCGGTGGAGCCGTTTCTGACTTCTTGATCCACAACATTGATGAATGCTGTTGGATAAAAGATGCATGGCCCGTCGAAGCCAAGGCCGCCGGTGGTCGTCACTATCGAGGTGACAACATTGATCAAAACTTCGACAACTATTCAATTGAATACACGTTCGAGGATGGGGCTAAGCTATTGATGAACGGGCGGACGATGCCAGGTTGCCACAAAGAGTTTGCCAGCTACGCTCACGGAACCAAAGGTTCCGCCGTGATTTCTCAATCAGGACATGCGCCCTCCAAAGCGCGCATTTTTAAGGGCCATGTAATGACGAAAGAAAATATTGTGTGGGACTGGGGTAAGCCCGAACCGAATCCTTATCAATTGGAATGGAATCATCTAATCCATGCGATTCGTAATGACGAAGATTACAACGAAGCACAGCGTGGCACGATGGCGAGTCTTATCACTTCGATGGGTCGGATGGCCGCTCATACCGGACAGACGGTGACCGTCGAAGACATGCTTGCCTGTGATCACGATTTTGGTGAAGGTCTAGCAGATCTTACACTTGACGGAGATTCACTGCTGAAACCAACTGAAAATGGCACCTATGATATCCCGCAGCCAGGTTTGAATCCGGATTACGAATATTAATGGCAGATCTTCTTAGCCGAGAATCTCGTTAATCACTTTTCCATGGCTGATGCGAACGGGACGGTTAAGCGGATCAAGGATTTCGGTGTGGGGTGCATACCCCAGCAGATGAAATACGGTAGCTAAGATGTCGCGAGGGCGCACAATGCCGTCGACTGGGAATGCCGCGTGTGCATCGGTTTGGCCATTGACTACTCCACCCTGAATTCCGCCGCCCGCCATCGCGATTGAAAAAGCACTACCCCAATGATCGCGGCCAGCGCGAGCATTGAATTTAGGGGTGTGGCCAAATTCACTTTGAATCAGTACTAAGGTCTCGTCCAACATTGCTCGCTGCTCAAGGTCTTCGATTAAAGCGCTTAGCGTTTGATCCATTACGGGCATCAAATGCTCTTTCAGCGATTGATTGTGTTTTTTATGAGTATCCCATCCACCGCCGTTTTCGTATTTATTCTCATCAATCACGCGTGTCCAGTTGACCTGTACCAATGAAACCCCGGATTCAACCAAACGTCGAGCTAACAGACAGCTTTGGGAGAAACGACTACGGCCGTAACGATCGCGGGTCGCGGAAGTTTCTTGGCTCAAATCAAACGCATTACTAGTTGACGCGGACCCCAATAAATCGAATGCTTTTTGGGTATGCCGCTTAAAATCTTGTACGACATTTGCGTCTTGCAGCGCATGCTCTGTAGAGTTGATGTTTTTAAGTAATAATTGGCGTCTCAATACTCGGTCAGCCGATATGTCTTGCGGCAAGGACATGCCCGGTACGTCAAAACGATCTTCTTGTGGGTGGCACTTGATTAACCAAGGATTGTGCCGCCGACCGATTATGCCTGCCATCTGTCCCGGCCATGGAATATTACCGTCGTTCCAGATATGTTCGGGAATGACCATTGCTGATGGTAAGCCTTGATCCTCTCGTAAGGCTCGCACCATTGCGGCAAGGCTAGGTGATAAATTTGGCGCGACAGGCAGCGCGTTTTCTCGGCTGAGAGGAATATGTTCAATGCCGGTTAACATTTGGTAACCACTCGAGGAATGGTTGTTGTCGTGGGTAACGACTGCGCGTAAAACTGCCAAGCGGTCGGTTAATTTAGCGACTTGCGGCATTAACTCGCCGACGTGATAGCCAGGCGTGGAGGTGGAGGTGACGCCAAATTCGCCGCGGATTTCTTCTGGGGCATCGGGCTTAGGATCCCATGTCTCGTGCTGCGGTACGCCGCCATTCAAATTGAAAAGAATAACAGATTTTGCTTTACCAAAACTGGTGCCTTGTCCCGACGGGGTACGGCGACCGACAGCCAACGCGCGGTTGTTTAGCAATGAACTGAGGCTAAGGCCGCCTAAGCCGATTCCACCGACACGCAACCACTCTCGCCTTGATATTCCATCACATAACGGCAAGCCGGTTTTGTGTTGATAACTAAGCATAGTAAAATTCCGTTATCGCCCCAGCATTACCAACAAAAATGGATGGTAGTGGGTAGCTAGTTACTCGTCGTTTGTTAATGATAACCCATGCTGAATGTCGTTAATAGGCAAGTCCATTTTAGTGCCGCTACAGGAACAAAGGTAGGGTTGAATATTCTCCATTTAAGGCAGTGGCGGAATCCCATTCCATCCAGTCGAGCACGGTTGCATAGACTTGGCGAAAATCGAAGGCGTGCTTGAGGTCTCCCTGTTGAATGTCGTCCAACGACGGGTGCGCGCCATGGACTCCAGCTTTAACAGCCGCGCCCGCTAAAAACATCGGCGCTGCAGTACCATGGTCGGTGCCCTTACTGGCGTTTTCCTCGATGCGTCGCCCAAATTCACTAAAGACCATAACGGTTACGCGTTGTTGGTGCCCACGTTGTTTGATATCAGCAATGAACGCTCCAAGCGCATTGGACCATTGTCCACTGAGGACTTGATGTATATTGGCTTGTTGGGCGTGCGTGTCAAATCCGTCAAGTGTGACATAGTAAACTCTGGTATTTAACGGGCTGTCAATCAATTGTGCAGTTGTTTGTAGTTTTTGGGCCAACGCACTGTTGGCGTATGTAACCGCATCATTTTGCTTGACATCTTGGGCCGCGGATTTAATGAGTTCTTTGCTCGTTTTTAGGGCCGCTGAGGTTGAAGACTGTACGAAATCTAGCAAACCATTATTTTTTGCCTCAGGGTCGGAGGCTTGTCCTTGCGCTACTGCGGCGGCGATCGCTTGTTGATTTCCACGGAGCTTGAACTGTTCCAAAGAGCGAATTGAGATGGCACGCGGGGAAAGCGCTGCGAGCGCCAATGGCTGCTTTTCGGCGCCGAGGTGCAGGATCGGCGTACTTTGTGATGCGGGTAATGCCGTTGTGACCGATTGCCCTATCCAACCATGATCGCGTTGTTGAGTTTTACGGCGGCATGTGTGCCAAATATCCATCGATTCGAAATGCGAACGGTTGGGATTGGGATAACCCACCCCTTGAATGATTGCCAACGTGCCAGCTTCGTACAAATTTGCCAGTTCGGTCATCGCTGGATGAAGCCCCAGTTCGTCATTTAGCTTTAACGTTTGATCTTGCGGTATGGCCAAGGTCGGTCGCGCTGCATAATACCGGTCATTTTTGAAAGGTACGATCGTATTAAGACCGTCGTTGCCTCCGGAAAGCTGGATAACGACGAGCACATTGTCGTTAGAATCGGCGTCTTGGTTTTCACTTGCATTTAGCAAGAACTGTGGCAGACCAGTCCCGACAGTAGAACCAGCTAGAATCGCGGATGTCGCCGCGGTGTTTTGCAGAATGCGTCGACGGGAAATATATGAGTGATGCATTTTATTAACCGAGTTGAAATTGGGGGAGTGACACGACCTGGTGTAAAAGCGATTTGAATTGCTGCTCAGTGTTGTTGGTCTCTTTTTGCGCGCTTGCAATCAACTGTGATTTGGAATTGTCGGCTAATGGTACAGCACAAAACATATCTGAAAAATAGGTTGCGGCATGTGCTAAGCTGTGGATACGGTTGTTCTGCAGATGCGATTGTAGCGACGTATTACCAAATGTCGTGGTTTCTGAGTGGATAAGTGCATGCATCAAATTTGATCGTCCTAGGAGTGTTGATGAATTAATCCACGTTCTGCCTCCGTCCCAGCCTTTTACGTTTGGCGGAAAGTAGATGCCATGGCCAATTTCCTGTAACTGCTGGGCTACCTGGGTTAGGTCGGTTTTGATCGACAATCCTCGCATGATTCCGATGACCATCTCGACGGGTGATTTGATTTTTCGCGCTACGGCATGCTCGGAGTAAAACAAGTTGCTGCGAAATATCATCTCCAAGGTTCCTCGGATTTGAAATTTATCTTTACGCAACCGTTTAGCTAACGGAGCGAGCAGTTCCTCGGGTGCCGTTGGCTCGTCCATCACATAGTATTGGACCAGTTTCCGGGCAATGAACAGAGGCGCCGCCGGAGTGGAGATAACATGTGCAACGGCTTGCTGTCCTGTTAGTTCGCCTTGCGTCCCGAGGAATGCTTTTTCACCAAAGTCGTGTTGGTATTTGTTGAAGCGGTACGCACGGTTACGAACTTCCCAGCCAGTAAAACAGCGGGCCAGTTCACGGATGTCCTGTTCCGTGTAATTCCCTTCGCCCAAGCAAAACAGTTCCATTAATTCGCGAGCGAAATTTTCGTTAGGGTGTGTCTTGCGGTTATTGGCGGAGTCGAGATAAAGCAGCATGGCGGGGTTTTGTGATATTGCTTGAACCATTTCGCTAAAATCACCGATGGCATATTTACGCAACAGGTCATTTTGTTGCTGCATCATAAAAGCATCTTGGACTTTGTCAGCACTGGTCGCAAAATGGCTGTGCCAAAACAACGTAGTTTTCTCGTGTAGTTGGTCGGTCGTCTTGAGCATTCGATACAGCCAAGCGGTGGCAAGGGATTGCAAGTTACCGCTCGAGACAATGCTACGAGTCATAAGTGCCATTTCATCTTGAAATGACTGTGACTCTTGGTTGTCATGCAATATTTGTTGGACACACCGCTGCACACCACCAGCAACCGCTCGTTGTAATTCACCACGCCCCACGCCAAACCCTGAGCGGCGGTATAGGTGTGCCGCTTGCGTTAGGTTCCAGGGTTGTCTATTAGTTGGCTTGAACTGAGACCAAGCCCATGCTGGATCAATATTGTTCATTTGTCGCCCGGTTGAAATTTGAGCTCGAATGATAAAGCGAGTTGTTTGGAAGTGGATTTAATCGTGATATCGAGCGCGTTTGTGAGTTGAACCATAGCAATGAGCGAGTCAATTTGCGTTTCGGCTTCCTCTCGAGCGCTGCTGTTCTCAAGCATGTTGTTGGTGATTAAAATCTCTCTGTTTTTTTGCAGGATGCTAGCCAACGGATTTGCTAGCAGCGTCAAATGCGTGTTGGTTGTCCAGTTGGCTTTACTACCGCTTTGTTTGGCGGATTCAGCCTCATGGTTACCATCTCGTAGTTTTTCCGCGAGTAAACGTGTACTTGAAAGGATGATTTTATCGTCCTTGAATATTATTGTGGGCGAAAAGTTGTATTGAATAGAGATGGGTTGTCCCGCCAGAGGTGGAATAAACGAGGTGGTGATGATACGGTCTT
>JAYZBF010000219.1:0-21376 GCA_036338835.1 Planctomycetota bacterium | reverse complement strand
CCGCCCCACATTACGATCGTATCCTCGAGCATCCCACGATTCTTGAGGTCTTGAATTAGTGCAGCGGCGGGTTGGTCCGTTTCGGCACAACGCTGTTCTAAGGGTATGCCCAGATTAGTACCGGCATTGCCGTGATGGTCCCAGTCGGTATGAAACAATTGGACGAATCGAGTACCACGTTCAATGAGTCGCCGAGCGAGCAGACAATTTCGCGCAAATGAGGGTTTAGCGGGATCGGTAATCCCGTATGCAGTTAGTGTTTCTTGCGTTTCGCTTTTAAGATCCATCAGCTCCGGTGCACTGCTTTGCATGCGATAGGCCATTTCATAGGTGGCGATACGTGTTGCAATTTCAGGGTCACCGACTTGTTGTAGGCGAGCGTTGTTGAGGTCGCTGACGGCATCGATGAATTCCGCTTGTCCCTGCGACTCAATTCCAGCGGGCGTCGACAGGTTCAAAATGGGATCCGCGCTGTTTAATAACGGAACTCCTTGATAGGTGGTCGGCAGAAACCCGCTGCCCCACAATGGCGTTCCGCCCCGCGGTCCACGAGGACCTGAGTGCATTACTAAAAACCCAGGTAGATCTTTTGATTCGGATCCGATTCCATATGTCACCCAAGCCCCCATTGCGGGTCTGCCAAATCGTTGAAAACCCGTGTTGGTAAACAATTTTGCTGGCCCATGATTAAACACTTCGGTTTTCATAGAGCGAATGATGGCGATATCGTCCGCGTGTTTGCCTAGGTGGGGTAATAGTTCCGACATCTCAAGCCCAGATTGACCCCAGCGTCTAAATTTACGCTGAGTGCCCAATAGTGTGGCGTCCTTTTTAAGAAACGCGAAATTCTTTCCCTCGACGTAAGATTCAGGAATGACCTGCCCATGCATCTCTTGAAGTTTGGGTTTGTAGTCAAATAATTCGAGTTGACTAGGGCCGCCAGCCATAAACAAATGAATGACACGCTTGGCTTTGGGCGTAAAGTGAGGTTCGCTAGTGGATTTTGAGAGTGCAGACTGGGCCTGTAGATCGTCGCCAAGCAGTAAGGAAGCTAGTCCGAGCGATCCGAGATTCACTCCAGCGCTGCCAAAAAAATGGCGGCGAGTTTGCTGGCGGACGCCTCGGTTTTGATTGTTGCGATTCGAATTCATAACAGTGGTTACTCGCGAGTAATAAATTCATCTAGGTTCAATAGAACACGAGACAGTGCTGTCCAAGCAGCGGCATCTGATACTTCCCAATCGGACGGAATGAAATCGGGTGCCACTGTTTTTGCGTGCTGTGGATTCTTGGAGAACCAAGTTTTTTGCGCGTCAATGAATACTTGTAATCGGTTTTGCTCAAAAGGGGTCGGATTACGGGCTAGCGTTCGCTGCATCGCCAGACGAATTCGGTCGGCATCAGACGTTACGTCAGATTGTAGAATTTTCTCAGCTAGCAATTGTGCGAATTCAAAAAATGAACGGTCATTCGCCAGCGTTAATGCTTGTAATGGTGTGTTGGATCGGGAGCGACGCGTACACGTTACACTTGCTTCTGGTGCATCGAATGTTGGCATCAATGGATAAGGGCTTGAGCGCCAAAAGAAAGTATACATACCGCGACGAAAGCGGTCATCGCCTTGGCTTTCAGGCCAGGCTTTCTTCTGTTGAGTTAGTACGTAAATTCCGGCAGGCTGAGGCGGATAAACTCCTCGTCCCCCAATTTTGGTGGAAAGGACTCCGGCGGTTTGGATGCTTGAATCTCGAATAGCCTCTGCTTCTAAGCGGATTCTTGATTGTCGCGCCAGCAACCGATTGCGAGGATCTTTGGCAATGAGTTCTGCGGAGACTACGGAAACTTGTTGGTAGGTGGACGAGGTGACGATCAATCGATGCAGAGATTTTATACCCCAATGGCCATCACGGAATTCACTGGCGAGCCAATCAAGTAATGCAGGGTGTGAGGGTGCAGAACCTTGTGTTCCAAAATCATTTTCAGTTTCTACAATTCCCAAGCCAAAGAATCGTTGCCAATATCGATTGACGGTAACACGGGCGGTCAATGGGTTTTCATCGTTGGTCAGCCATTGTGCAAAATCTAAGCGGTTGATCGAACGGTCGTTGGGGGGGATTGGCGGCAACACAGCTGGGACGGCAGGTTGAACAATAGCGCCCGTACGTAAATAATCCCCGCGAATTTGAATATGTGTCGTACGAGGTTTTTCAAGTTCACGTAGGATCATTGTGGAAGGAATCGACTTCTTGTGAGCGTTGAGTTGGGCTTTGATGCTATCGACGACCTTAACCAACGCTGTTCGTGTGAGATCGGTTTGTTTGTAAGCCTTGTCGATTTGTTGATCTTCGTCCTTAGTCCGTTTTTCTTTCTTAATTAGTTGTTGAATACTCGCGGGGACTTGTAGTAGTGAAGTGTTTGCGGAAGTGGTCGACACGGCAAAACACCCGATGAGGTATTTGTCGTTGATTGCGTGTTCTAATTCGATGGTCAACTTATCCGTTGTGGAAATATCGATTGGTTCTGCGAGAAAGAAAGTTGCCTCGCGGTTTACATTGGCGTTGCCGGATTTCATATTGATTGCCCAGCCAGTTGCGTCTTTGTTGTCGATAGTGTGATAAATTGGATAACCATCTTGAGAGTGATCGGCGATGGCGCGGGCGATGGGAAGCTCTTTTCGTGTTCCCTCAGCGGTAGTCAGATATGCCTTGAATTCCGTAAGTACAAAATTTCCGTTACTAGCGCGCCCTGGTCCTCCGAGGGGAAGGTTACTGTGTGTTTTGGGTTCTAGCCGTATTGCGGTAATGCGTTGTGGCGTTGAGGAATAATGCACCGTAAACGTGTCGTTGGCAGGAATACTAAAATCGACAAGCAACTGATTTTCATTGACGATGTTTAGCTGCGATCCGTTGGTTGTCGTCCATAATTCAGGTTGAAGTGTATTCCAGTTAACAGCATCAGCTTTGGCAAGATTCTCTTTCCATTCGTTAAAACTCTCGGCGAATTGCTTGTCATGCTTTGCCAATGGCGTTTCCGCCGTGGTTAATTGCGTTTGTAGGCTTTTGCCAAGCTCTATTTGGCGTTGTGA
This sequence comes from Planctomycetota bacterium, assembly GCA_036338835.1. Lineage (GTDB taxonomy): Bacteria > Planctomycetota > Planctomycetia > Pirellulales > Pirellulaceae > UBA721. The sequence continues at coordinate 18,294 of JAYZBF010000219.1, read as the reverse complement.
AGGTACATTGATGATTGGGCCCGAACCAGCAGCATCGTTATTGTCTTCACAATTGTTGAAAATCGCGTACAGCTCATAGAAATCGCGTTGAGAAATGGGGTCAAACTTATGCTGATGACATTGAGCACACCCAACGGTAAGCCCTAAGTAAACACCGCTTGTCGTGTTCACACGGTCAACCACTGCTTCTACCCGAAACTGTTCGTCGCTCGTACCACCCTCTTGATTAATTAGAGTGTTGCGATGGAAACCAGTGGCAATCAACTGGTCGGTGGTATGATCGGGAAGTAAATCGCCCGCCATCTGTTCCTTTGTGAATTGGTTAAAGGGCATGTCTTGATTGAGAGCATGAATTACCCACTCACGGTACTTCCAAATCTCACGTGATCCGTCGACGGTAAAGCCGTTGGAATCGGCATAGCGGGCGAGATCCAGCCAATGGCGGCCCCAGCGTTCCCCGTAGCGCGGTGAAGCCAGAATTTCTTCAACGAGTTCTTCATAGGCCGCCGGATTATTGTTGCCCACAAATTTGTTGATTTGTTCAATCGTTGGCCCAATGCCAAGCAGGTCGAGATACAGTCTGCGAATAAGTGTGTTACGGTCAGCTCTCGGGGATGGGTCGAGACCTAAGTCTTGGAGCTTCGCAAGGACAAATAAATCAATTGGATTTTTTGCTAGATGCTTGTTTTTCGGTGATGGTAACGTCGGTCGGACAATAGGTTGAAAGGCCCAGTGGTCGCTTTGTCGTTGAGCTGCCGTATCAACTCTTTCCGAATCCGGAAGCTTAGCCCCTTGTTCAATCCATTTAGCAATAAGTTCGATCTGTTGTGCGGAAAGCGGTTCTAGATCGAGTGGCATTTGAGGTATTTTGCTGGTACCACGTAGTGCCGTTATTAGTAAGCTTTCATTTGGCATGCCAGGGATGACCGTCGATCCGCGATCACCACCTCGAACAAGTAAAGCACCAATATCAACACGATAGCCGGATTCTTGCAGGTCGGCATTATGACAATCTGCACAATGCTCAATCAACAATGGCTTGATTTGACGAACATAGTCAATATCGTCTTCGGCCACGATTGTTAGCGAGATCAAGTTTCCGATGAGGAATGCAAGGAGATGGTGAAAGCGCATTTTGGTTCAATGATTTTAAGGTTCAAACAGGCAAACATCTATCTATAAGGATAACGGATTTTGGCGTATGTTTCTATGTAATGCGTCACCATGGCTATGCGAGAACGTGATATATATTGATGGGTCTATGTCTGTTGGGAGTGACAAAGTAACACGAATCTGCCCACCAGTGGTCGTTGGTGATCCTTAGAGATTAACGACGTATTTGCCTGGGCCGCCGGATAAAATGCTGAGTGTATTTTCAAAACAGCGAGTACGGAGGTCGGTGATGGATTCTTCAGAAATAAATGCGGTATGGGGTGTAACAATAACACGGGGATCATTGTAAGGCGGGATTGTTAGATCAGGAGGTTCGGGATCCTGTACATCTAAGGCAGCACCGGCAATTTGCTTGTTCTCGAGTGCAGCGGCTAACGCGGCGTGGTCGACGAGGCCGCCGCGGGCAGTGTTAATGAGAAACGCATTATTCTTCATCGCTGCGAATTGAGGAGCACCTAACAGGTGTTGAGTATCATCGGTGAGTGGTAGGTGCAGCGAAACGAAGTCGCTGATATTGATCAACTCATCGAAATCTGTGAGTCGGACACCGGCGATCGTTTGCGTCATGTCTCGTCGAGTTCCGATGACGTTTAGCCCAACGGCATTTGCTAGAGATGCTACTCGTTGGCCAATATTACCTAGCCCAACGATGCCCAACGTTTGGCCTTGAATGCGGCGAATGGGTGGCTCAACCTCGCGCTGATAGTCATTGTTTTTTGTTCGTAAGTGAAATGTGCTAAGTTGTCGGCCCAAAGTGAAAATGGATGCGAGGGTATGTTCAGCAACTTCCTGTAAACAGTAATCCGGAATGTTGGTAACGGGGATTTGATGTCTCGTACAATAGTCCACGTCGATATTATCAAGCCCGATTCCTAAACGACTCACCACGAGACAACGCCCCAGAGTGGCCGCAATCACTTCCGCTGTTACTTGCGCCCAACAGGTGACAATGGCATCTGCGTTTTCAGCCAGTTCTGTTAATGTTGATTTATCAGTATTTGGAGCTATTACAAGTTCGCAATCAGCATTTGCGCACAACGATTGTTCGATATCTGTATCAGGCCATGCAACATCGGTAAGCAAAATACGAAGTTTGGTCATATCGGAAAATCCCCGATTGAGAGTGCGAATACTATTCAGTGACCGCCGTGTTCGGCTGAGGGTTCGTTTCGTTTGGCTGAGGGTTCTTTTCGTTTGGATTTAAAAGGAACATGAGAACTCCAATAAGGAGACCTACGCCGATAAGTGCACCTAAGGCCAACAACCATGGTAACCCAGCATTAGATTTCCGCGTGCGTGCCCGGCGGGACACTGTGTTAGTTCCGATGGTGACTTGGCTTGATAACTCTTTTATCGGGTTGTCTGGGCGAACGGGTGTTGCTCGTTCAGTCGATGCTGCTGCTCTAACAGGTGTTGCTACTTCAGTGCTCGCTGCGGCTGCGACTGGAATGGATGTTGTGGCAACGGGTGCCATGGGATCTGGATAGGGCGTAGTGGCTTTTAATTTGGTTTGTAGTTGCAAGTCATAGCTTGCTTTTGAGTCAGGTTGCAACAAGCAGATTTTGGCTTGGGCAATTTCATTCAATAAGTCCTGAGATTGGCTTGCGTATTGACCGGTTTGAAATGATCGGACGTGAGTCATCTGCCTGTTTGCCGCATTTTCAATGACGTCGGGATCATCCTCAAAAAGCGCAAGACCCAGTAATTGATAATGATGAGGATGCTGTGTCTGGTCGGGAATACCAAGCCATTTTCGATAAGGATCGAATTGCTCCGCCACGTTGGAATGACCTTTCTGTTACTAGGTGTGATGTATTATTGGCTTAATTTGTTGTTGCGTGATGCGACGCCTACAGTATATACGCATATGAAGGACAGATGCAGACGAAAATTTGCTGCTACCGTTTGCACTTGGCAAGGATCCCGATGCGAGTCATTATGAAGATGTTGATTGCTGGGCCTTGTATTAGTTTGAATTGGAGAGTGCTCAAGTGAAGATAGGTGAAACGGAAATTCAAGAAACATTTGCAGAAGCATTTTCGATGCATTTTGTTAGTTTGATTATCACGGCCGCAGATGAATACTGGCTTAATGCAGCTCTTAATGAAGTGACAGGATACAGTGCTTCGATAATCTCCTGTGATGCTGAAACTGGTATTTCCTCGCGACTTGATCCGGCTGACACGCCGGATGGACGGATTGGTGCCGAGGTACTGGTCTTTGGGTTCTCGGCTGATGCACTCCAAAAAGCAGTACCTAATCGAGTTGGGCAATGTGTCATGACATGTCCGTCGACAGCAGTTTATGACGGCAATCCAGATTCAGAAGTGCGAATTGGCTTAGGAAAACAAATACGGTTTTTTGGCGATGGATTTCAAAAAGCGAAAATGGTCGCCGATCGACGCTACTGGCGGGTACCGGTCATGGATGGCGAGTTCTTGGTCCAAGACACCCTTAATGTAGGTCGAGGAGTTGGTGGCGGGAATATCATCCTCCAAAGCTCCTGTACGACTGAGGCGCTGGCGGCCGCTCGCCGTGGCGCTGAAGCTGTTGAAGCTTGCTCCGGTGTGATTGCACCATTCCCAGGTGGTGTGGCTCGCAGTGGCAGTAAAGTCGGTTCAATCTATAAAGCGTTGCCGGCTTCCACAGCCGAAGCATATTGTCCGACGCTGCGAGGACGTGTTGAATCAAAGTTATTGGATGAGACAGTCGCTGCTTATGAGATTGTTGTGGATGGAGTGGACGAAGAAGCGGTTGCGAATGGGATAGCAGCAGCTGCACGTGCGGTTGCTGGAGATTGCATCCTGCAAATAGGAGCTGGGAACTATGGAGGTGAACTTGGTAAATACCATTTTCACTTGCATGAAGTTCTCGGATCCTAGACAGCTGTTTCTTAGAAAGAAACCACGGATGATCTGACGCAGTGAAACTGTCACGCTGCGCAGCAAAACCTCGGCAATAGTTCGCCGAATGAGCTATTACCGAGGTCGGAGATAGTGCGAGGGGGGAACCACTAACACTAGTTGCTGTTTTGTTTCCGCTGGGCGTTGTATTCTTGCATTACTGCAGCTTCTCGTTGCAGTTTCATTTCGCTTGTCGGAGCAAAGTATTGAACGTCGTCTGTGAGGTAGTGTGGGCTGGGGAGCGTTTGTCCACCAATTTGACTTTGACAACCGATAAATAATGCGAGTCCAGTGATCGCTAGCAAAGTGCATAGACGTAATGCTAAGCGGTGCGTTTTATTTGACATGCTTTCTGTCTTTTCCATGAATTCAAATGTGAGAAAATGGGTTCTTTGACCTTACGAAACTTCAAATCGTCTGCGATTGTCATTATCTTTGGATTAATTGTCCTTATTGCAATAAATAATCTGTATGCTTGAGAGGTAACTCCCCGAGCTATTTATGTGTAAATAGGACCTGTGGGGAAGGTAGGCAAAGGCATATTGAATTTGTTTCTTAAAAGATTCGCATTTACCTGCTAACAGTTCGTATCATTGATAAGCGTGTTGTTTTGAATTCCACAAACAGGCCGATAACCTATACAGACGTATCTTTCATGGATAGTAATGATTGGCACAGGGGAGCAGACGATGGTAAACAGGGGCAGCTGGTTCAAGAAACTTTTGGAATCTATAAAAACACCTCGTTTTATGTGTTCATATCTATTGGTGATCATTTGCGCATCATGGACTCACGCGTGTTACGGGCAAGGTAGTTCTGGTTATCCGCGTGACGATTATTGGCTTGCGATGAGTGCTTTTAACGAAGGCGAATTCCGCACCGCGGCGACTGCATTTAACCGTACGAGACGAGTAAAAAGTACTGACGGTGAGTGGATTGATTCAATTTGTCACCATGCCATGTTAGGTGAGTGCTTTTATCAGATGGGTCAGACACGACAGGCACTGCAGCAGTACGATCAAGCTTTGAATATATTTGTAGCAAATCAACAGTGGATCTTGCGTTTATATATTCCGAACGTTCTGCCCCAAAGTTATCGATCGACACGGAAGGTCACGTGGGGACCGTCTACGCGGCAGATGACACTGGGCAAGACACCTAATACTGTGTCCATTTTCCGTGGCAATCTGAATAATTTTGCAGTCATTCAGCAAGGCGGTACGGTTCAACCAGCTATGCTGACCCCGATGCATGCTCGGGAGATTGTCCGTTGCACAGCTCTAGCCATTCGCCGGCGAACTGAAATCCTTGGATTGACTTCCCGATACTCGCCTCTGACACAGCGGGTATTAAGCGCATTAGAATTACGTCCGGCTCCCGCCAACCATTGGTCGCAAGGCTGGATTAGTTTAATGTTGGGATTAGCAAAACATTCCGTCGGCCAGTCACAGGCTGCCGTTGCTGAACTACAAAGTGCTATTTCATTTGGGCGTCTAGACCACGAGCTTACTGGTCTCATTTTGTTAGAGCTTGGAAAAATGGCATTTGAACAGCAACAACACGCGGCTGCTGCTCAAAGTTTTTTTGAAGCTTCCCTAAGTGCGGCATTTTACCAATCCAATGACATTGTTGAAGAAGCAATGCGTTGGGGAGTTATGAATCACGTAGCTTCTGGGCAACCAGGACTATATCGTCCATTAGTTCAAGTTGCTGAATATGCACGGCTAGAATCAGATTGGTTATCCGCATCCGTCTACGTTTCCGCTGCAGAAAATTACGTAAGGCAAGCAGATACTGCCAATGCAAAATCGATGATCGACAAGGCTCGTAGTATTGCTCTTCGAGCTGAGATGATCACTGGTGAAATAGGAGCGAGATTGCAATTCGTCAACACGTTGGCGGAATTTCAGACAGGCAATTTATTAGCTGGCGAGCAATCGATGGCCAAGTTGATGCTGTTTCAACAAGACTCTTCTGCTTGGCTATTGCAAATTGATCATGCCGACGTATTATATCGAAACGGACATGTGACCGAGCGTACAGCTGACTTGTTGTATGAACGGGTATTGCGAGACCCGACAAAGATGGATTGGATTTACGCACCCCGTGATTCGCTGAAATACTTATTAACTAATCACGAACCCGTAATGCATCGGTGGTTTGAATTAGCACTGAATCGCCGTGAAGTAGAGCGTGCAGTCGAGATTACTGACCGAATTCGTCGGCATCGATTCTATAAATCACTGCCGATGGGGGGGCGAGTATTAAGCCTCCGCTGGATATTGGAAGGCCCCGAGAAATCATTATCAGCAACCGCCCTGCAACAACGGCAACAACTATTAGCATCGTATCCAAAGTATCAACAAAACCGCGTTACGATTGATAAAGTCAAGAAACAATTGGTTGACTTGCCATTGAGACCCGAACAGGCGGACCAACAAGCGTTGCAAAAACAAGGCTTCCCCATTTTGGCCCAAGGTACAGTTGCTCAGGAACTGTTATTGCGACGAATGGCGTTAGAGCCCAATCCAGCGGAGTTTAGTTTCCCGCCGTTGTTTAATGTAAAGAAACTGCGGACTCAGCTTGCACCGGGTGAAGCAGTGATTTCATTTTTTACAACGAGCCGGGCATTGCACGCCTTTATGTTGTCCAATAAGAAATATCTAACATGGCGGGTTGGATCTCCTGCAAAAGTGCAGAATCAGTTGCAAACATTGCTACGGGCAATGGGGCATTTCGATGGCAATGGAGAATTGACAACGGCAACGTTGGGCGATGATACATGGAAAGAGTCGGCCACACAATTGGTGGCATCGTTGTTTGGTAATGCGACGGAGAATCCGTTTGCCGATATTCAACGCGTGGTGGTCGTGCCGGATGGAATGTTGTGGTACGTGCCTTTCGAATTATTACCGTTAAATGGAAAGCCACTCCTTGAGTCGTTTTCCTTCCGCTATAGTCCGACTGTCTCCTTGTCCCTTGGCGACGGTCGCAATCAACGTCCACTGAACCGAACAGCGATTATGGATGGTCCTTTTCATTTGCGAGATGACGAACCCGCGCGGACCGCTCGCATCGCCGAATTCAAGAAGCTTGTACCGGATGCGGAAACGTTAGCCACTCCATTGCCTGGGGCAGGAGTCCATGTCGCAGGAATGGCAGATCGTCTAGTTGTGCTACAAGATATGGTGCAAACCGGCAATGGTGGATACGGGTGGTCAATTTTACCGAAAACTGCCGGAAGTACCCTCGGTGATTGGATGCGGTTACCTTGGGGGCAATGTGAAGTGATCTGTTTGCCTGGCTTCAAGACCGGCGCAGAATCGGGACTGAAGCGACATGCTACTGGAAACGATTTATTTTTGGCGACGTGTGGATTGATGGCAAGTGGTTCACGAACTGTTGTTTTGAGTCGTTGGCGAACGGGTGGGGCTTCGACTTATATGATGATGGGAGAGTTTTTAGATAAGGCTCAGACTCAGGGCGCGGAACAGGCGTGGCGTGGCGCAGTCAACAAAGTTCGGGCCGGTGAATCTGCAGCGGGCACGGAACCTCGCATCCGCGACGAGGGGCAGCCTACTAAAACGTCACATCCATTCTTTTGGTCCGGCTACATGATGATCGACATCAGCGCAAGCTCGGGAAAAGCCGTTCCGATTGATCAACTCCAAGTGGCACCAAATGCGGCAGCCAAACCGGATGTAAATGTGCCGAAGAAGCCGCAGAATAATATTAAATTGGGAAACCCGTAAGCCGCACCCTTACTCGAGCTCTAATTCGCGGAAGATGGGTAAGTGCCGGTAATAGACTTCAAGGCAGCAAATGGCCATGGCGGTGGTGTAAAGTCGGCCGCCGGCGCGATCATGAGATTCAACGGGAGTCCAACTTCCAGCACGGTGCCCATTGGTTTTTTGAGATGCGATTAACAGATCTCGCATTTGAGCGTTCCATGTTTTCCAGGGTTGCCCTCCGTAATGGTGCATCAATTGAGTTCCATAGTACATGTAATACAAGTTAAATGGTGGTTTCGAAGGCATGTGATTTTTCACAAGATAGTTAATGCCATATTCAACGCCAGGTGATTTTTGGTTGTATCCGAGGTAAAAACGACAGAGCAGCGCTTCGGCTGTCATTACATATGTTGATGAACCACCGGGTTGGTACCCATACAAAGAATTAGAAGTTTGAGCTTGATTCAAATATTGATGAGCTTTTGTCAACGTTTGACTTGGAACAATCAAACCTGCAGCGTGGGCTGATTGCAATGCCATCACTTGCCAGCCCACAACACTTGTGTCCCCTGACTGTCCTGGGTTATATCTCCATCCACCTGCCGCGTGTTGTGACTTGACAATAAAATTGACTGCTTCTTGAGCTGGATTCCGCAGACGACGATCACCTGTCATCATTAGCGCTTCACACAACACAATGGTTCCTTGCCCGTGCGTATACAGCCTTGTGTTTCCTCGAGACCCAAAACTCAAATCACCATCACGTATTTGATTGTCCAGCAAGTAATTAATTCCTTCACGAACATGGTCTTTGTATTTACCAACAATATGCGTTTGACCAGCTCCCAAAAACGGAAGCAATGCCAATGATGTAGCTCCCATGTCAGTAACCACTTGCCCCGAATTCTCACATGTACATCCCGGACTATCCGAGAATTTGTGCAAACTCCAATTACCATTGGGTGATTGATGTTTTGCGAGCCAGGCCAAACCACGGGCAACCGCCGCTTCGGTCGCCGAGGTGCCCCCTTCACGCGATACGATTTGTTTTCGAACTCGAGGATCGCGCGCCAAGATTGTCTTATTTGTCCCCGTTGCTTCGTTGATACGTCTTTTGATGGAATCGATATCGGGAAGGTTAGGATTATTGGTGTCAAAATCTTGTTGCAACTCTTCGGCTATTTCTCGATCTTGCTCTACCTTTTCCATTGCCAACGGATTGTTTGGGTCGATATTGTCTGGAGGTGGAAGATCATAGTTCGTTTCCGCATCAGGTGTAAGATTGGTAGTTACGCCACCTCCTTTTTCGCCGACGACAACGGAAAGCGTGATGTAGGCGTCATCTTCGGTGTCTGTATCGGAGAGCAATCCCAACAAGATTAGTAGTAGGACATGGGCCAACAAGCTAACAATCCACGCTGGCAGTTGATTGAACGCCCGTCGAACCCACAATAATGGTTGCTCATTCACCACAGTCGTACGAATGCGATCGTGTGCTTCGGTTTTGCGAGCCGCTGGGAAGTAGGGAAGAATCGGTTTTGGTTTAGCAATTAGTGGTACAGGTTGTGTTACCGTCGGTGCTACAGTCCGTAGCAATTGTTCGATTGCCGCTTCATCGTCTGCTGACAGCAAGACGGCCGTTTGGCAGTTCCAACAATCTGCCACCATTAACCAATGCCGAATAGTGATCGGCGACCTGCATTGCGGGCAACTGGACATCAAGGTATCGCCATCTAACCAAACATTGCCGATTCGCATTGGTTGATTAGGATTAACAGCGATTGTTTCTGGATTGATGGTTTCATTGGCATCAAATTGAATTTCGCCTGCAGTGGGATGCGAAACCCGCGGATGCATTTCCGGTGAGGGCAATGGCGTGTCGGCGCCGAGTGAGAAAAATGCCATGCTTGTTGGATCGGATTGCGCAGCAGGCCCCGTCATTGGGACGAGATTGAAGGAATCAGAATCGGAAATAGTCATGGCGTTGCGTCGATTTTACAGTATAGAGCACTGTTTTAATTATAGATGGTCTGCGCCACTTAAGTCATACGTTTTGTATTTTTACGCACACTGTGACTTAAACTGCTTAAGCAATTTTCCACGACTAGTAGTTGTTCAGGTGTGACGTCGCTATCGCCGAAACGAACAGCATAAAATAGATCTACAACTTGGTTGGGAATTTGGACGATATCTGCTTCCTGCTCGGACTCGCCAAGCCATTGTGTTAGTGCCATCGCATATTCACGTTGTGTCTGAGACGCATACCGCGGGCGACCACGGTGGGTAAAGAACTTTTCCATGCGGCGGTAGAACATGACGGACGCCTGTTGAGTTCGCAATCGCGTGTTACGAGGTCTCGCTAGTCGTAGCAATCCTCCCCAACGAATCAGCTTGGCCCAACGCCCTGCTCCCAGCAGTAAACTGATGACAATTAAGAAGATTAGTAGTGATTGAGGTTTGGCTAAGGACCGCAACATTCCTTCGTCAAAATCAATTCCAATGGATTTGAGTAAACGCGTCGATACGCCCAGGTCTTTCGCACCGACATTATTGATCCCCAGTCTTCTTAGTGCTTCTTCTTGCTGTTGGGGATCCATTGTCAACACATAATTATCCCACAGCAATTGAGCATATTCGAATGAATCGACAACTTCGTCATACAGTGTTCGTTCCAGTTGATCATCTCGACTGGGTGTGGGATCTAACAGGACCCATGCCCCAGCAAGACCTGTCGACTCTATTTCGACATTTAGATCGGGCAAAGTTTCTGGTGGTAGGAACATTTCCACCCAAGCATGAGCATCGCTATTTCGGAACTTAAAATGGTCGCCTATTTTGTTGTATTCACCCCCATGATACCCAATAACAATCCGTGCCGGAATTCCTTGGCTTCGTAACATCAATGCCAGTGCGCTGGCGAAATACTCACAATGTCCGGTTCGATGGTTCATGACAAAATCCAACACCGGATCGATGGTTGTGTCATGGTCAACCCCTAACTGACTTAGTGAATAAGTGAATAGCTCCTGACTGGTAAGGAAGTTTTCTAAATCACGAGCTATAAGTATCGAACTTGAAGTGTCAACACGACGTTGCACAAGGAGGTCACGAGTAAACTGTGTAAAGCCTTGGACTTCGGCGGGTAACGCCAAAGCTGCCCCTATTTTACGGCGCAGTGTATCCTGAGATCGTCGGTCGGGCGCATAAACGGGCGTAACGGTTTGTTGATTTTGTTTTGAAAATGCCGTGGTCACAAGGCTGTATCGATATTGGTCAACAATAGTTGTTCCACGGCCGACGTTCAGAAATAATTGTCTTGAAAAAGGGTCATACCGTACTTGGTCCGGTGTGTTGCGAGTGGCGTAAATCGGGTAGATTGCTGGCAACAACGGATTTCCAAATACCGATTTGGGATTGTGAACCACTTCGACCGTGATGTCTTGTCGCACAAGATCGTGTCCGGCGGGAATATTTTGGATGGGTTCTAACGACACTGTTGTTGATCCCACGGCTAAACCGGTGGGTAACCAGTTGGCACTGCCGCGTTTAGGAACATAACGCGTTAATACCGTACCACTTAAGTACGGATCCCCAGCGACTTCGTAAGGTTCATTGATTTTTTCGTCGGTAAACGAAACTCGTAAAGCAATTCGGTTGTCTTGGAGTATCCGACCGACTTGCCCTAAGGTAATCTCGCGTGTCATACCGGTGCGACCCGCGTTAGAAAGCCCTGGATGGTGCCAAGCTGAGTTGCCTGTCCGTGGTATGCAATAAAAGAAGACCATCGTGAAAACCATGACGATCATGCCAATACCAATAATGTATCTGAAGAAGCCAGTTGCAATAGTTTGATCGCCAACAGATTTTAGCGCAAGTCCAGTACGTCCTCGAGGCCGTTCTCGCATGAGAAATGCCCATTCACTAGATTGAGTCCCAGTCGTGGTCTGACGCGTCGATTGTGTGCTGAGCACTGTGGATTGATGGTTTTCTTTTTCCATAACTGTGATTTGGCGGTAAATATTGAAAAGTGAAAGCGCCAGAAATGCGAACACGAGATATATAAAAAGTAATGCTCCGAAAATCACTCCTACGTTAAGCAAGGATGCAACGACAACTTGCAGCAAACTAAAGACAGCCAAATGCCCATACAAGCGAGCGGTTTTTTGCTGAAACAAAATCACTATTTGGACATAGACCAAAAGGTTTGCTACGGCATAGAGTTGCAATTGGCTTGTGGAATTGAAGAAATCACTTAAGGCTATTGCAGCTATGAAAATCATAAATATGTTGGCGATGATCTTCGGTAGCCGTAACCAACCCAAAATATCAGTAAATATCACCGATGTTAGAGCTGCAATGAACATCATTACTGGAAGTTCGGGTGCGCGTTCCCCGATGCCCAACAGAAGGGATCCAATGACAGCTACCACGGCTGTACAGATTTGTAGATAACGTTCAACTTTCATTTATTGACCGGCCTCCTCAGTTGCGAGGCTCATCTCGACTGCGGGATTTTGCGACTTCGACTTTTCCAGCGGGTTTTTATCTCCCTCAATTTGTTCGATCGTTTGGTCCGTGGGCGTTGTGGTGCTGGCGGTTTCAAAAGGTTGGTAAAAACGGGCAACGTCAAGGTGATTTTGACAATCAATCCATAGTGCGTCTTGCAGTGACCAGCCTTGTTGACTCATGTTGGTTACCGAGTTACTGGTTTGATCGAGTTGAGTGAGCGCTTGTTGTTTACTACGAGTACTCACAATCACAACTGTCATCCCTTGCTGACCTTCGTGACTCAACCACTGGAAACTATCACGCAGTACTTCACCATTGCCCGGACGAACAACCGCCAAGCTTTCTAGTACGGCCCGCGTTACATTCTGAGAGGGCGTTGCTGAAAAATGGACCGCATTTTCACCAGCGATCGTTAAACTGAAATAGCTGCCATTGCGCGAGCACAAGTCGTTGACGATTGTCGCCACCATACTGACAGCAATCTCGACTACCACCGCGCGATGATTTTGCTCAGGCAAATCGGCGTTTCGAATTTCATCGGTAAGTTCAGACAGATCGAGAACAATACCAACAGCACGATCACGTTGCTGTTCGTATTGTCGGACCATCAATTCCCCTAATCGAGCCGTTGTTCGCCAGTGAATCCAGCGAGTGCTATCGCCGCTGCGCCATTGGCGCATAGCGTAATAATCGCCCTCACTACGACCTTGGCGGCTAAAACTTCCGCTGAGTCCATGATGATCTGATTCAATCACACGCCGCCACTGTGGTGTTAGTTTTCCGAGTTGCGGGCAAACGATGATCGATTCTCGTTCACGTAGAGTTCGTCGAGCGCGAATTAGGCCAAACGGGAATCGTGATTCGACATACAATGGCCCCATTTCATATATTCCCCGTCGAGCGATGTCCCAGGTGAAGGGGATTTTTGCCACAGAGCTACCAAATACGAATGGCACGGCCAGTTGAATCTCGGAAGCATCTGCTGTGGTGTCTTGATCGACTAAGCGAATTCGGTCGTGTACCTGTACAAACCAAGCCCCCCAACGGCGGTGATGGTTTTCCAAAAGAATTTCCATCCGTGTTTCAACCCCCGCCATCGTGGGATTGTTGAATTTTCGGCGAAAGGAGAGGTTTTCAAGTGAGGAGATCGTCAATCGCCAATGCAGCAGCAGTGGTCCGAACAGCATGCCAGACAGTATGACCAGCATGTTGACTTCCCGCATGATGGCCCCACCGACGATAAACAAAACAACGAACAGATAATACCATCCTTGTGTTGTAATCAATATGCGTGGTTTAACTTGCATTAGGCTGGAACAGGAATTGTACTGACGATATCTGAAATAATACCTTCCACCATTTCACGTTGAGTGCCTTGCATGAACCCTTTCGCCATGACTCGGTGAGCAAGCGCGGACACGGCAAGTTGTTTGACATCATCGGGAATGACATATTCGCGTTTTTCAAGCATCGCTAGAGACTGACTTGCTCGATACAAACTAATCGCTCCCCGTGAACTAACTCCCACATGCAAGGCGTCGTTATCACGAGTTGCGTTGACAATTGCCAATATGTAATCGGTCAAAGCATCATCGACTCGAATTTGACGCGCTTGTTTTTGTAGTTGTAAAACATCGTCCGAGGTCAGCACGGCTTGCAGGTGCTCCACCGGTTCACCTTCGCGATGAGATGTCAGTAACTCTCGTTCAAAACCTTCATCGGGATATCCCATTGAAATCCGTAAAAGGAAACGATCGAGTTGGCTTTCCGGCAGACTGTAGGTGCCTTCGAATTCGAAGGGGTTTTGTGTTGCGATGACCATGAAAGGCGTTGGCAATGGGTATGTTTTTCCGTCGACGGAAACTTGGCGGTCTCCCATTGCTTCGAGCAGTGCGCTTTGAGTTCTTGGCGGAGCACGATTTATTTCATCGGCGAGAACGAGGTTCGAGAACACTGGACCTTTTTGGAAAAGAAACTCGGACGTGTTGGAATTAAAAACGGTGCTGCCAACAATATCACTAGGCAGCAGGTCGGGTGTGAATTGCAGCCTGCAAAAATCACCGGAGATACTGCGAGCAATCGCGCGACCGACAAGTGTTTTGCCGACGCCAGGCACGTCTTCCAGTAATACATGCTCGCCGGTTAACAGCGCCACATTACACTGGCGAATAACATCCCGTTTCCCCAAGACAACTTGGCACATATTCTCTTCGAGCTTATCTAACAATCCGGTAAGGTCAGTGGTGTCGGTGACATCGTTGGTGGTATCCATAGGGGTCTTTGCAAAACTAGTAGCGGATAAGAAGAAAGATGTCCTCTTATCGTATTAGATTTTTCTGTAAATGGAACCACGAAACCGCTTGCCGGGACTAATCGACATATCGACGGAGGATGACTGTTTTGTCGATATTATGATTTTCGCCAGGTTCAAAGGCGACGGGGATACTGCGATCAACCATATAGAAGGCGCGATGGCGTTTTATTTGTCCTTGGTTGATACCAATTTCAGCTCCGAATTGATAACCATCGGGCCGAGTGGCATCGGGTCCTGTCATTGCAGGCTCCACTTCAAAATAACCGACTGTAACCCACACACCGTAGACGTTGGACCGCCCAGTAACCAGATTACCCAGTCGTTGTAAACTCTGGTACTTAAAGGATGGATTGCGATTCGCATCACGGGGCGTATCGGTGTAATGAGAATTGAACAGTGGTTGTGAACCGGCTTGGTTACTACGGAATAGTGAAACTTCAACATCGGGTTGTTGCAGTCCTGTCAGCGGGACAATGTCGGCACTTCCGGTCGGCCGCAACGGATTTGCAAAGAACGTTGGGGTGCTGTTGTTGGGGAATACGTGACCAGACCCAGCGGGTCCGTACCCTCGGCGAGAATCAATCCACTGCGAGTAATTTGGTCCGGGATGACCATTCATCAAGCCGTTATAGACGATGGGATCAAAAATGGTGTTGATGTTAATCCGTCCAGGATCGCGGAAGTTAGAAATACGATTAAATGGTGGATGTAATTCATCGGTACCAAAGCGATTTGGTTGAAAGACAAATGGATTCAAAAATGTTTGTGCTCCCGCATAATGCGACGGGACCTCTGTATAGTCAAATAGTCGGTGAAAGTTTGTTTGGTTATCACCAGATTCAAAGAAATTTAGCAAGTGGTGGTACTGCCCATCCTGAGGGTCTCCGTTGGGAATTACGTCGAAAGGGTTGATTGTCGAATTGAAATGCGCGTAGTCATATAGCAATCGAGAAGAACGACTTCGAGGAACCATCATAATTTCGTATTGACTGACAAATGGGCGATTGTTCCACTGCAACCACGGGAAAGGATAGCCAGTGGTATCATTGACTTCTCCGTTGGGTAATGGAGCGCCGTAGGGTGTATTTAGGAATCCTAGAGTTGTTCGTAGTGTATTGGTAAAGATATGATTAGCGACTGGATTCGTCTCGACGATCATTCCGCCGACGGCAGCACTGACTGGTTCATGTTGCCACAAATTGCGAGTTTGGGCAGCAGGGCCGGGTGGCATGATACCCCCACCACCGGCGACATCATCGTCACCTCGTTGATGTGCACTGAAGCGATAGTTGTCAGGAATGACCCCTCCAAGGCCGGCAAGGTTGTCGTTTTCAACACCATTAAATGCTGTGACATCTAGCGAGGATGAATCGATTGTGCGATAGGGGTTGGTTGTTGCATTGTAGGGCTGCAGTGGATTTGCTAGCCGTTGTAGATGAATGACGGCGTAGTCAATGAAAGTTCCATTAGTGATTGCAGCTGTACGTTGCAGTGCTGCATCCCCATCGCCGGCGTGTGCGGGGTCGTTGAGGTATTGGTTATCCAGTGGTGTATCGGCCCTAGCAAGCATTTCCGGTTCGCCATCAGGTCCGGCGACTGCGGCAACACGTTCGGGATACCCACCGATCGGCTCAGTCAAGCTCAGCGAGTGGGGCATTCCTCCGACCCCTTCGATATGGGAATCGATAACGATTGCGATTGGTGGTGCGAGGGCCTCGGTGCCGGCGTCCACAGCGTCGCCATATCCAGCAGGGTTATTGTTATTTCGCAGGCGAACTTGGTCTGCGACTGTGGGATCCACATCGGGAGTGAGTTCAAAACGACGAGTGTTAGCATAATCAAGCTGTCCGATTCCACCACCTGCATTTGCGTTGGAACTCCTTCCGATAAACGACTGGTAGGTGTTGCCGTTGATTACATTATCGCCACTGCTGCCAATTACGGCATAGCGGCCAGGTAATAATGGAGCCACTACATTGTTTGAGTAATATTGTTCACGGCCGTTGCTGGCAGCGATACCCGTCGGAATTTCCATAGGGTCATTGGTGAAATAAATTGCACGTTCCACATGGTTGGGGTCAGGTTGTCGGTTCGGGTCCCAGTGGTCGGGGTCGGAATGGCGATCGGTACCTCGAACAACGATCAAACGCCATACAGGCGAACTGCGCAGAGTAATCGGATCTCCGTTAAGTGACTTTTGATTAAGAAGTACACCGTTGGTGTTTCGATAAAATTCTGCTGGGTGCCAACTACCTGTACCCACGACGCCGGCGGCATTGAGTCCTGGGCTGTGCCAAGGATTATAGAGTTCAATGAAGGCGCCACTGCGAGGCAGTAAGCGTTGGTCAAAATCGGTTTCGCCGTTGTTACCAAACCTTGCTGCCTGCTCCCCAGCGTTTGGTTGCTCGGTATCGAGGTCTTCCGTGCGGCGATCGTGATACACGAGTGACTCGCTAATCAACAGTTCTGGACGTTCACTGCCCCACACCAACGCTCGTTCGACATGAGCATCATCTGCAGTGCCAATAATACCATCGACGTCCCAGCCATTGAATGGATTGAGATCAAATTCAAAGGGAGTCATGATGGAATCTGCGTCACGGAAGTCGACGACATTGGCAGTCCATTGAGCTAGATTAAATTCTTTTTCATCGCCGGAACCATCGCCGCTGAAATCGTCGTTTCCATTTCCACTGCGATCGAAATCGATTAGCCCACGTTCGTTCATTAACAACATCAGCACGTATAGTTGACGCGCATAATGATAGCGAGCTAAAAATGCATTTGGGTCAGCAACATTAGCAAAGCCGTCATTGTCATGGTCAAACCAGACTGGATTGGCATTACCAAATACCGCGGGCCATAGTCGTTCAGGGGATGCTGCTTCGATAAAGTTATCGACAACTCCATCACCGTTGTCATCAAATCCGTTACCAAAGGGACGATTGACATTCATTTTGAGACCATCAAAAATACTAATCGCAATTAAGGGGGAGCGGGTGTCGTCACCGTAGCCAGCGTCGAAAATGTCATCGGGAGTACCGGTACCATCATCATCGTTACCAGCGATGCCCCAACGGCCGTCAGGACCTTTGGTCCAAGACATCAGATTGTTCAAGGCAATTTCTTGTAATTCGGGGCGTAAGATAGCCGACAGCATCGTTTGAACACTTGAATCTCGTAGCATGCGAGCGCGTAAAAGTTGCGAAGCATGGCTACCATATACGTAACCGGTAGGATACCTACCGTCAGATTCCGTGCGGAGGCGATTGGGAATTTGAACGGCTGGAACAGGTGGGTCGAAACTTGCGGAAGTTACACTGCGGCGGTTAGCTGCAGCGAGTACTGAGTTACCATTAAAGGAGTTTACTAGCTTATAAATTCGTGAAGCGCCATCACGACGAGAAAAGTCGTCTGTGCCGACGTATCCCGCTTCGGTCACATCATCAATTATGCCGTTGTTGTCGTCATCAACATTGGCGGTGCCCCAACGCCCATCTGGGCCAGGTGACATTGCTTTTGGGTTATCCGGATCTTGTGACCGCACCAAGGCTTCAAGTTCATGGGCAGTGAAGATTTGGTCTGAGCCTAGGGGTTTGACCATATTTAGCTCATAGGGAGTATCTACGATGGTGTCTCGTCGCCCCGCTAAGGTCGGTGCGTT
>JAYZBF010000218.1:0-8369 GCA_036338835.1 Planctomycetota bacterium | reverse complement strand
GGATATTTTTTTTTATATCAGTTTTTTTGTGTTGTTTTTGTTCTGTTTTCTCTATTACTTTTTTTACCATTGACTGTATTGGAGGTTGCGAACAGTGTACCCGTTTACAGATTTGATCCGCTGTATGCCAAGCGTCATTGCCTCGTAGCAATTCGACAATACGTTGTTGCTTGGAGGGCAGGTCGTCGGTTTGGATCATTTCTAGGCGAGGTTTGTTCAGCTTGAAGAACCGAACTTTGCGGGTTCCAGCGGCAGAGCGTACTCCGGCAGGCACCGCAGCTTCAAGGACTTGACCGTGCCGAGCGATATAATAGTCAGCCATCCATTTTGTCAGTTCGAGCATTTCAGCGGACAGCAGTGTGAAACCATCAATGACATTCGTGATGGACTTGAGTTTGTAAGAGCGCCCTTTCTCATTCAGGGTTTTTGTATCCGGTTGGTCGGCGCCTGCGTGTTGAACAGCCACACAATATCCGGTGACTTGGCGGTTTCCTCGACCGAGAGGTACTTGGACTCGGCGACCCGCCTGGACTAAATCTTGTAACTCGTTAGGGATGAGATAATCAAATGGGCCCCAGGGAACTTCGGCAAAGACAACGGTGGCGATCGAATGATCTTGCAGTGCATCGCGGACCCAGGGAGCATCCAAGGGAGACTCGTCGGGAACATCGTCGGGAAATAAGCCTGGTTGTCGCGGCATAGGGTATGATGAGTAAGTTAAGTCATGTCGTTTGTGATTCGTAGGTTATTTATCGTACCACTTTTAGTGGTGGATTGATAAACTGGCTGTGAACATCGGTTATCGTTCAGAGTCTTGGCGGGATTGCCAATCTGGTCGGGCGATGTAAATTTAATATTAGGTTGTATTCGTTTATCTGAGGTGAAGTGTGCGTCGCATCGGGATTTTAGGTGGTAGTTTCGACCCTGTCCATTACGGGCATTTGTTATTGGCAGAGAGCTGTCAGCAACAGTGTGCATTGGATGAGGTGTGGTTCGTGCCAGCGGCGATAAATCCTCACAAGCCTGCTGGAAGTTTTGCTAATGACGACCAGCGGTTAGAGATGTTGCGACTGGCGCTAGCTGGGCACAGCGGTTTTGGTGTTTTGGAGATGGAGTTGGAGCGTGGCGGTACGAGTTTTACAGTCGACACATTGGAGTTATTGGCTGAGCAATTTGTGGATCACGAGTTCTTTTTGTTGTTAGGCGCGGATTCGTTAGCGGATTTACCGACGTGGAAAGACCCTCAACGGATTTGTGAATTAGCAGTTTTAAGTGTTGTTCGCCGTCTTGGTTGCGAGCCGGTCGACATGGATGTTTTAGCGGAAATTGTAACCGCGGAACAGTTGCAGCAGATTCGTATGTCGCAGGTTGAGATGCCGGGCATGGAACTATCAAGTACGAGAATTCGAGAGCGAGTGCGTGATTCTAAGAGTATCCGTTTTCGGACTCCGCGGGCTGTCGAGATATATATTGAAACGACAGGTTTATACCGAGAGGCATAAGGCTTGGTCTGAGGAAATTGGCAGTTTTTGTAGCCTGCACCATCCACCTGTGTCTGACGGCAAAAAGGGGATTTGGGTAAACTCTCATGAAATATTGTCGAAATGAAATGTCTTATTTCTATTAAAACGGTGATGCTCTACAATAGCCATATAAAGAAAAGGCACTTGGTCGAGAACCTCAGGTTAAACAACCTTACAGAAGAGTGAAGCGATAATTCAATGCGGCAACGTAACTGGAAACGAGTATTGGGTGAGACAAGTTTGGAGCGCAAATGTCGTTTGCTCTTTGGATTCTGGTTGACCCTACTTATTTCAGGTGCTTTTTGGGGAGTGGAAAACGTTTCGTCAGATCTGATTTTACGTAATACTCGAACCACCGCTCGCGATGTAGTTGATGTTGCGCTGATGAAACCCCACTTCAGTTATTGGGAAACACGCGTTGACCAAAAAGAGTTTGCGGATACGGTCTTGAAGGAATTGTCTCTGAGCGACGGTCGTTACACGCATGAAATTATTGTCACTGACCTCGAAGTCAAACCTCGCGACATCAAGGATGTTCAGGTTGCCATAACGCCTCGGGAAATCCGCATCATCTCCGAGCTACAAGCGATGGTTGAGTCTAAACAAAAAAATGAAGTTAACGGAGAACTTGAGGGAGATCCTGAAGATGTTGCGGATGTGACGTTAACGGATTTACTGACGGTCACCGATGAATCCGAAGAGGATCGCCCGATCTTTAAAGAACGTGTGCTCAAGGAAATTAATGAGTATCAGTATTACGAGCCTGTCCGCTGGGGCACCACCTGCATTATTTGCCACAACAATCAAACGCCAGGTGTGGAAGGCAGCGGCGAGGGCGCAGCGATTGCAGGGAATCAACTTCCCTTTACCGTGATCAAGGTCAAGATTCCCTACGAGGAAACGCAGAATGCGATTCATAACGCCAGAGCGATATTGATTGCGGTGGCGATTGTCACAGTGTTCGTGTCAATGATTGCTTTGTATATCATCATTCGGTTGCTGGTTGTGAGACCATTGAATCACTTGCGAGATGTGAGTGATCGTATTAGTCGGGGCGATCTAAATCAGCGAGCTGATATTAATACGGATGACGAGTTTGAAGAATTGGGAACGTCGTTTAACCGTATGGTGCGCCACCTGACTGAAGCACAACAAGCATTAAAGCTAGTGAATGACAATCTAGATATCAAAGTTGATGAAATGGCTCAGCTGAATATGCAGTTGTATGACATGAATCGCATGAAGGATGAATTCATGGCAAATATGAGCCATGAGTTACGGACTCCTCTCAACAGCATTATCGGTTTTTCTGAAATTCTACAGGGCGTCCAAAGCCTAGATGATAAACAGACCCGTTATGCTGAAAATATTCAACGCAGCGGTCGGATGTTGTTGGAGATGATCAATGAAATATTGGACTTAGCAAAAATTGAAGCGGGTAAGCTGGAAGTAAAACCTATTGATATGTTGTTGGCCGCTGTGGTGACTGCTCAATGTGATTTAGTACGGTCGTTGGTCGAAGAAAAAAACATTTCACTCGAAGTGAAAGTTAAACTTAGCGACCGTCAAGTGACTCAAGACCAAGGCAAGATTCAGCAAATCTTAACGAATTTACTGTCCAATGCGATTAAGTTCACGCCTGAGGGTGGGCGTATTACAGTGACCGTTGCTGAGTCACCGATCGACGAGGATTGTTTTGAAATTCAAGTAGTGGATACCGGGATTGGAATTGCCGAAGAAGACCGCGATACGATTTTCGAAAAATTTCGCCAAGGGAATATTGTCAGCGGTCAAGATAGTCTCACTCGGGAATATGCTGGTACGGGCTTGGGCTTGTCTATTGTCAAAGAACTCTGCCGTATACTTGGTGGCGAAGTGTCGGTGAAGAGTCAGCTAGGAATAGGTTCGACGTTCACGGTCTTGCTTCCGTATATGGCCACAGCCTTTGAAATTGAAAGAGGATCCGAGATTAATCGTCGAGTCGACGAGGCAGCCAGGATGCAAAATATTGAAAATCTTTCGCCTCAAGCACAAGCTGAGTTAGAACCTGCGTCGGAGGAGGAATCTGAGGAAGCGGTAGAGTCCGAATCTGAGGACGAATAAGCGTTGTTAGCAACATGGAGGAGCATGCCTTGGCACGAATGGTTCATTTATTTACGGATGGTGGTTGTAGCGGAAACCCAGGTCCCGGCGGTTGGGCGTACATATTGCGCGATTTAGCTTCGGGCAAGGAGCAGGAAGCGAGCGGTTACATGCCTGACACAACAAACAACCAGATGGAGTTACAGGCG
Organism: Planctomycetota bacterium; assembly: GCA_036338835.1. Lineage (GTDB taxonomy): Bacteria > Planctomycetota > Planctomycetia > Pirellulales > Pirellulaceae > UBA721. The sequence continues at coordinate 4,555 of JAYZBF010000218.1, read as the reverse complement.
GTGATCGAAGGGTTAAAAGTATTGAAGGTCCCGTGTGAGGTCGAATTGTTTACCGATAGCGTTTACGTTGGCAAGGGAATTCAGGAATGGATGCAGGGTTGGAAGAGTCGCGGTTGGAAGCGGAAAGATAAAAACCGACTCGTACCAATTAAGAACCAGGAGTTTTGGATGGAGCTTGATTCATTATTAGCACAACACACGTTAACCTACTCTCGAGTCGCCGGGCACAGCGGTCACGAAGAAAACGAACGTTGTGATCAACTCGCTGTTGCGGCCTATCAGAAATATCAATAGGTGCAGTTGGTTGCAGGCAAACAACGGTTGCCGATCCACATCGCAGAACGCAGATTGTCACTAACCGACGTCGCCTACATCTAGCACTTTGCCATAGCGGCGGAGGACCTGTTTGCGGAGGCGGATAAGTTCGAGGCTTTGCAGGCCGGGGTCGTGTTCGATAAGCGTTAGGGCATCATCTCGTGCTTGCTCCAAAATCATTCGGTCGCGGTGGAGATCAGCAATTCTTAGCGGGGGTAGACCATGTTGTTTTGTGCCAAACAAATCTCCGGGACCACGCATCTTGAAATCTGCTTCGGCTAGTTCAAAGCCATCAAGTGTATTGACGAATGTTTCAAGTCGTTCGACAGCATCGTCGTTGTTGGGACTGGCAAATACACAAATATAACCTGGGTGATGTCCCCGTCGAATCCGACCTCGAAATTGATGCAATTGAGCAAGTCCAAACTGTTGCGCGTCTTCGATCGTCATGAGTGATGCGTTGGGCACGTTGACGCCGACTTCAACCACTGATGTGGCAACGATAACATCCAGTTCATGATCCGCAAATCGTTGCATCGTTTGTTTTTTTTCTTCTGCTGGTAGTTTGCCATGTACCACTGCGATGCGGAAATCACTAAGTATGTCATTTTGCAACTGTTGGAAAATTTTCTCAACGCTGCGCAGTTCTGCATTGGTTTCTTGGTCGATGATCGCAGCAATTACAAACCCTTGGCGTCCTTCGCGTAGTTTCTTACGAAAGAAATCCCACCACTGCTCACGTTGTTCGTCGGTACTTAGATAGGTGTGGACGGGTTGTTGGTGATCGGGCCCACTGCGGATTGTTGAAATGTCGAGGTCCGCAAACAAGCCCATAGCGATTGTCCGCGGGATCGGCGTGGCGGACATGACGAGGTAATGGGGGTCGAGTCCCGTCTTGCGGACAGCTAGTCGTTGCCGTACTCCAAATTTATGCTGTTCGTCGATCACTACGAGAGCCAGTGACTTAAAATTGAGTTGATCGCTAGCTAGACTATGCGTTCCGATGAGCAGGTCAATTTGGCCTGCTTCGACGTCAGCTAAAACTTGTTTTCGCTCAGCCGCTTTCATCGACCCGGTGAGCAGCGCAATTTTTACACGGGATTGTTCTAAATCTCGACTGAGTGTTCGGAAATGTTGCTGCGCTAATATCTCAGTTGGCGCCATAAGCACGGCCTGGTGTTGATGCGCGACACACAACAGCATTGCATATTCTGCCACTACGGTTTTTCCGCTTCCAACATCACCTTGTAGCAGTCTATTCATAGGCCGACTTGATGCCATGTCTTCGGTGATCTCTTGCACAACGTTTTGTTGCGCGGAGGTGAGTGTAAAAGGGAATCGCGAAGTGATTCTGGCGTGGATGCGGGCATCCGTTTCAAGTTCCGGAGCTTTGCTTGTGGCGGCGAGTTGCCAGCGTCTGAGCGCCAGAGCAAGTTGTAATACAAGTAGTTCTTGATAGATAAAGCGAAAGCGACCCGTTTCCGCTTCAGCGAGCGATTGGGGGCAGTGAATATGCTGTACTGCTGTCGTTATCGAGGAAACTCCTTTCATAGTTCGTAGCGATTCAGGCAACACTTCTTCTAACTGATCGGCATAGTGTTCTACGGCCAGGCGGATAATGCGTTGCATCGTAGCTTGAGTGAGTCCTTGAGTAAGCGGATAAATTGGAAGTACTTCGCCACCGGTGGCTTGTTCGTCTTGTTCAAGTAACACAATGCGGGGGTGTGTCATTTCCCATTTCTTACCCGTCTTTTTAGGTTTGGCTTTACCTGAAAGTAGTATGGAGTCATTGACTTGGTACTTGTTCTTGAGGTATGGCATACCGAACCATGTTGCCGTGAGGAGCGTGTCGCCGCATTGAAGTGTAATGGTGAAAATCGCTTTCCCAACACGAGTCCGCCCTCCACGAATTTCTGTAATTGTTCCTTGAACAGAAACCTCCGTTTCTTCTCGTTGGAGTGTGTCAAGTTCGACTCGGTCAGCGAAACATTGATAGTCTCTTGGAAAGAAAAAAAGTAGGTCACCGATGGTGTGCAAATGCAGTTTTGCCAGACGCGATGTCCATGCGCTTTGAAAACCAGGAAGCACCGTTACTGGGGACGTAATGCTATCGCTGGATGGAATGTCAGTGCGTTCTGGGTAGCTCATGTCGGATATTGTAACGAGTTGTGAGGGGTTTTGTGAAACCAGAATGTCACTCTCGGCGCAATTGTGATGAATGACTTTATCGTTGAGGTTGCCGTCGCTGCTTGATCGCAACAAAATTTAAATTGCGTCGGGTTTGCGCGATTTGTTCTGCTAGGTATATTCTCCCGTATGACTAGACGACACATAGATATCACTATTCGCCATCGATTGGCCGATTTGGCCGTCATTGCAGCTCAGAAACCTAACGCATGTGGTTAAATAAATGAATGTCCTGATAATTGGTAGTGGTGGGCGCGAGCACGCTTTGGCATGGAAAATCCTACAGAGCTCACGAGTGGACACTGTGTTCGTATCCCCGGGAAATGCCGGTACGCATCAGGATGCGGTCAATGTGGATTTAGACCAAGATGATTTTGCAGCGATGATTCGTTTTGCTGAGGAAAACGAAGTCGGCTTAACGGTCGTGGGACCCGAAGCACCTTTGGCCGCAGGGATTGTTGATGCATTTGAAGCGGCTGGGCAGAAAGTGTTTGGACCTAACAAGAAGGCAGCACAACTAGAAGCTTCCAAAGTGTTTTGTAAACAGATTTTAAAAATGGCTGGCGTACCGACCGCGGACTACCGAGCATTTACGGATCCGGATTTAGCGATCGAGATGTTAGAGGAACGATTTGCAGGTGATAGTGCGCGACCGTGTCATGTTGTGGTCAAAGCGGATGGGTTGGCAGCGGGTAAGGGCGTAACGGTTTGCCACACGAAGCAAGATGCGCTCGATGCGATTGAAGCCATAGGACGTGATCGAGTTTTTGGTGAAGCCGGTGCAGAGTTCATTATTGAAGAACGTCTTGAAGGTCAAGAGGCGAGTATCTTGGCAATCACCGACGGCAAGACGATTGTTACGTTACCTGCTGCTCAAGATCATAAACCAGCAGGCGATGGTGATATCGGACCCAATACAGGAGGCATGGGAGCCTATAGCCCGACGCCTGCTGTGTCGGATGAAGATGTGCAATGGGTCGAAGAAAATATCTTGGTACCCACGATTCATGCTCTCAAGAAAAATGGCACGCCGTTTAAAGGTGTGCTTTATGCTGGCCTGATGATCACGCCCATGGGTATGAAGGTATTGGAATATAATGTTCGCTTTGGTGATCCCGAATGCCAGCCACTGTTGATGAGGTTGCAATCAGACATTGTAGATATTCTAGAAGCAGTTGCTGACGGCGAGTTGGACAGAATTGAACCGCCTCAGTGGGATCCCCGGCCGGCTTGTTGTGTCGTGATTGCAAGTCAGGGATATCCAGGAAGTTACAAGACAGGCTATGAAATTCGTGGATTGGAAGACGCAGACAGCGTTGAAAATGTCAAAGTCTTTCATGCGGGCACGTCACTAGGACAGTTTGACAAGGATCGTATTGTGACTAGTGGAGGGCGAGTTCTGGGAGTTACCGCTCTTGGCAATACCGTGGCGGAGGCGAAAACAAGCGCCTATACGGCTGTTGAATGTATCGCGTGGAATGGGAGTTGGTGTCGCAGTGATATCTCTGATAAAGCCCATACGAAACCGACCATTAATGATGGATTACACTCGCCGGAGTTGCCGATTGAAGATGTTTAGGGCGTGAATTGTAAATAAGCAAAAGATTTACCTAAAATATTATATTTCCACCCGTAAGGGTATTACATTTTTGATATTAAGATTGATAGACTACAGGGAATAAGAAGAAGCATATTATTAGTGTGTTGAGGTACTGGTACGCTTAGAAGGTTAATGTTTTAATAACCTTCAAAAGCGAATTGTATTTGACAACAATATTGTTTTATGTAATTGTGAAAAAAATCACAAAGTCACCTTTTCACCTCAATTGAGATTGAATGACAAGGATGGGATTGTTTGATTACGGAGTCACTCAAAGAGGTTTGTGTGGCATTTAGAAAGCCCACTCACGACTAGTTTTATTAGGTTTTAAGAACGCCATAAGGCAACAGAATTCATGGCAGAACAAGATCCCTCGATCGATGATATCCTAGCCCAAGCACGTAGTGCTGATGGTGGTGCTGGTGCAACTCCCGCTGCCGAGGATACTAGTGC
>JAYZBF010000217.1:0-5978 GCA_036338835.1 Planctomycetota bacterium | reverse complement strand
TTCGGCGTTGTAGGATTCAATAGCCGCGAGGGCATTGGCAAAATCTCGCAGGATTTCAACCGCTCCATAGGAATTGGCAATGCGTTTGCCAAAAGATTTTTCATCGTATTCGATGGCATCGTCGTCAGTGAAGAAATCGTCGTAATTGAGGATGTCGCCGGCCACGGTCATCCGCTGTTCGCTCGCGGTAATGATTGAGTTTACATAGGGTGCGGTGTCGCAGATTGGCGGCGTGTCGATTAGCCCCGCTTGTTGTAAATAGGGCACCGACATGGCTGTTTTTTGTTTAAGGTCGAGTTGATCCATGGCGCGTTGTTGGAACGCCGTTAGTTTGGTTGGATCAAAACTGGCAGGGCTTTTGACGACCCGCTCTAGTGAAAACGCACTGATCATTTCCTCGCGCGTGAAATCTTCAGTCTCCCCGTCGAGCGACCAGCCTAGCAGCAGTAGATAGTTGACGATGGCGTGGGGGAGAAAGCCGATGTCACGGTAAAAGTCCACGAGTACGGGGTTGAAGGTTTCTGGGGCGAGCTTTTTTCTACAAGTTGTGGCGATGCGACTGCCGTGTTCGTAGAGTTTTAGGAAGTCATGGTTTTTAAGGTATTTCGCTATTTTGCGTTTGCTTAGTTTGTTTTTGCTACTCGGTTCTGCAACGTAAGGCAAATGTGCGTATTGCGGTAGGTCGTAGTCGAGGCCTTGAGCGATGAAGATTTGCCGTGGGGTGTTTGAGAGGTGTTCTTCGGCGCGGATAACATGGGTGATCGCGAATGCTGCATCGTCGACGACGCTGGCCAAGTGATACAGGCAGCTACCATCGGCTTTTTGAATGACCATGTCTTGTTCACTGGCCCACTGGAACTCGACAGCACCGCGGATTAGATCTGGGATTATGCAGGTGCCTTCGCGGGGCATCTTTAGACGGACCACAGCAACTCGCCCTTCGGCTTCGTAGGCAGCGGCTTGGGCATCGGTTTCGGCCATCCAGTTGCGGCTGTATAGATAGGAGGTGCCAGCACTCTGAGCGGCTTCGCGTTCCGCTTGGACTTCTTCGGTACGTGAATAGTCCCGGTATGCGAGTCCCTTTTCCAGTAGTGTTTCGACGGCATTTTGGTAGTGGTCACTCCGTTGTGATTGGAAATATGGGCCGCAGGCGCCGCCGATCTCTGGGCCTTCGTCCCAATCGATGCCTAACCAGCGGAAGCCGTCGAGGATTGGTTGTAATGCTGTATCGACGTTGCGATTCTGGTCGGTATCGTCGATGCGGAGGATGAATTGACCTCCGTGTTTGCGAGCGTAAAGCCAATTGAATAACGCCGTGCGGACTCCACCTATGTGAAGGTAACCTGTCGGGCTTGGAGCGAATCGTGTACGTACCATGATTTTAAGAATTTTGTTAGTTGGTGACCGTTCGTTTGCTGAAATAGCGTATTTACGTTGCGTTCGTTGTCTATTCTATCGGGGAGTTCCCGCGGCGAGTATGACGTAGTCGTGATTAATCGAGTTAGTTTATCGTGTTTTTTGTGTAGAGCGAAAAAAAATGTGCCGATGACTTGACAAGGTAGTGAACATATGTACACTATATAAATATACAGACGCAAATAAAACAGTCCTCCGGTTGACGTTCATAATATCAGGGGCATGAAAGAAGGAGTGAACAATATTTAATAAATGCCTGCTTCCCAACAACATCAACATGACGGGCACGATGAACATCTTGGACATGCAGAACATGATCAATCTGGACAGCAGGGAGAAGATGAGCAAAGTGATCAAAAAAAGATATTACAACAACTACAACACTTGATGCGTGACTTCCAACCAGTGGCTGTTGCAAAATCTGGGGAATCAAGTGTGCCCTCGGGTTGGGAGCAATTAGATTCGATTTTGCCATATGGAGGATGGCGACCGGGGCAATTAGTAGAGTGGTTGGGCGAAGTCAAAGGTGGTGGAGTGGGATTACTAGGACTTTGGTCTGCTTGGCAAGTGGCACAGCGTGGAGGTGTGCTTGTGGTACTCGACAACACGGGTAAGTTTTTCCCACCGGCAGCCGCTGCGTTGGGGATTCACTTGAGTCGTATGTTGGTCGTGAGTCCTCAGGCCAAAGCAGATTTTGACTGGGCATTGGATCAAGTGTTACGTTGTCGAGCGGTAGGAGCGGTATGGGTGAATTTGCTCAAAATTGATAATCGAGCTTATCGGCGATTACAGTTGGCAGTCGAACAGAGTGGTGTTTTTGGTGTTTTGGTTCGAGATCAGAAGTATTTACAGGATCCGACGTGGGCACATTTACGGTTGTGTGCAACTCCTTTAGCGGGACAGGGCGATTGGCGGTTTCGGGTTGAGGTGATACGTGCTGTTGGTGGGAACACGGGAGCAAGTTGTGAATTGGAATTTATGGAAATCGTAAATCAACAACAGTCCAAAAGGGAGGGGGCTTTGCTAAACCACGCAAACGGACCACAAATCATCACAAATTACACTCAATGATTTCCAATGAAAAAAATAATTTGCATATGGATACCCGGTGGAATTGAATCCACTGGCAAGGATGGGATGAGTAAGGAGGCTGGTAAGGATACCCGGTCTGTCGAGCGGCAAGTTTGGGAAACTCAGGATGGGATGTACCAACTTGCTCGCTGGGCAAACCGCTATTCGCCATTGGTAGGTTTTCCTGAGTCGGTAAATTGGAAGCGTGAGTTAGCTGCTCAAAAAAAACGGACTGCGGGCAAACATGTGGGTACTCAATATGCCCATCAACCCGACCCTCGTGCTGCAGCTTGGAAAACGGAAGCAATTTGGTTGGATGTTACTGATGTGAGCCAATATTTTGGAACGGTGACAAAATTGGCGGCGCGTATCCGTAAAGATTTAATACGATTGGATATTACGGCACGTATAGCGGCAGCGAGTACGGTTGGCGCAAGTTGGGCCGCATGTCTGTATTTGGCGAATCCAACAGTAAACCAAACGGTAGTTTTATCGACGGTTCAACAGAATCAAGTGGCGGTTCGGGAGGAACTAGGACAACTCCCTGTAAATAGTCTTAGACTTCCCGCGACCGCGTTGGATGCATTAGCTCGACTTGGAATAGTTACTCTCGAACAATTAATTAGATTACCGCAGGAAGCGATAGCGCAGCGACTTGGGGCGGTCGTTACTCAGAGATGCCAGCAACTTTTCGGTCAGGCAATTGAGCCGCTGAAAATGATACATTCTCAGCAGCGGTATCTTTCCGAACAAGTGTTGCTAGGCCCGATTGGCGGTTCGCAAATGGTTGTGGATTTGTTTAGACATTTGCTCAAGCCTATTTTAGGACGTCTTAAAAAACAAGGTCGTGGAGTGTTACAACTTTGCTGTAAGTTCGAGGTGTCGCGGTACGGTCAGAGGATTTATGGCGATACCGTGAATGGTGCATCCGAGACTGCCGTAGCTTCAAGCACACACATCGAACGATTTAAGATTGGCTTGTATCGACCTACGGTTGAATGTGCACATCTTGTTGCATTATTCCAATTAGCGTGGGAAAAGGTTGGACGCATCGACGAGATGTACCATATTTCAATTGAAGCCACTCAAACGGCAGTGATGCAGCAGGTTCAATTGGGGCTGTTCACTGAGAAAGAATCAGAACAACCTGTTGTAGGAAATTGCGAGTTAGCTCGGGATCAAATTCCGCCACGTGTTTTAGCGAGATTGATTGATCGATTAACGAGTCGGCTTGGAAAACAAGGGGTCTCGCGACCACAGTTGCGGGCCGAAGCCCAGCCAGAACTTAGCTTTGAAATGCAAGTAGTGGTTGAATTGGATATGCAGCGATGGTGCCGTCATGTTTTACGTCCGGTTCGTCAATCGTTGGATACAAGTAGTGGACATGCACCGCCCGCAACCGCTCGGAAGACGCGGCACAACAAGCAACGTTCCGGTTGGGCATTGGGCCAGCAATTATCGGTGGACTCACGACCGATATGGTATTGGGCTTCCCCATTGGAAATTCAATGTCACAGTAAAAGTCGGACGGGCGCACCCGTCCGTTTGTTTCATAGTGGCAGTTGGCAACAGGTGATACGCTCTTGGGGTCCTGAGCGAATTGAAACGGGATGGTGGCGGTCGCGTGCTTTACGGCGAGAGTATTTCCGAGTTGAAATTGATAGCGGTCAACGATTTTGGGTGTTCAGGCAATTGCCAACCTCACGGTGGTTTCTGCAAGGAAACTTTGGTTAGAAATTGATCTACGGATGAACTACGCCGAACTACATTGCAAATCCAATTTTTCATTTCTGCAAGGGGCTTCTTCTGCTGAGCAGTTGGTGCAGCGTGCAGTGAGACTTGGATATACAGCCTTAGCGATTACCGATCGCAATACCCTAGCTGGAATTGTTCGCGGGCATGGTGCGGCCGCTGATGCAGAATTGCAATATATCGTCGCTGCGGAATTAACCTTTGATGACGCACCACCTTGCGTGGTTTGGATTCGCAACCGTTTAGCCTATGCAGCGCTGTGCCGTTTGCTAACTCTGGGCCGCCGCCAGGCATTCAAAGGTAATTGCCATTTGTCCTTTGAGGACTTAGTTTCTCATGGCGACGAATTCCTATTGGGCGTAATCCCTGACTGGAATCGGTTGTCGACGGAGACAACCTCGGATCACCACCGAGTGCATGCTGCTGCCAAACTCATCGATGCTGCAGACTTGCAACGATACGAGGACATGTTCGGTGAGCGTTGCTATTTGCTAGCTGAATTGCACCGCGGGACAGCAGACCTGCAGCGACTTGATCGTCTTCAGGAATTGTCGCAGCAAACTCGAGTACCGCTCGTTGCGTCTGGCGATGTGTACTATCACGATCCTTCTCACGCGCGGCTGCAAGACGTCCTTACTGCAACCGCTCACGGGTGTACGGTGTACGATATTGGACCCTATCAGTTTGCAAACGCCCAACGACACATGCGCCCGCTTGAAGACATTGCAAAATTATTTCAGCAGATTCCCCAGGCACTTGAACAAACACGAGAAATCGCTGACCTTTGTGGGTTCTCGCTATCTGAATTGCGATATGAGTACCCCGAAGAGCTCGCCCCAATAAATATTACGCCAATCGCATATCTGAAACAATTGGCATGGGAGGGGGCTCACGAGCGATATCCGCGAGGGATTCCTCGCAAGGTCATTAACCTACTGCAACACGAACTGGAACTGATTGGAGAGTTGCATTACGAAGCCTATTTTTTAACGGTTTGGGATCTGGTTCGGTTTGCTCGTAGCCAAGAGATTTTGTGTCAGGGGCGAGGCTCGGCTGCCAATTCGGTTGTCTGTTTTTGCTTGGGCGTAACGTCGGTTGACCCTGATACAACTGAGTTATTGTTCGAGCGTTTTATTAGTCGTGAACGGGCTGAAGCACCCGATATTGATGTCGATTTCGAACATGAACGCCGTGAAGAAGTGCTGCAATACCTGTACAACAAATATGGCCGCGATCGCGCGGGAATGACCGCTGTGGTTACGTCCTATCGTATGCGCAGTGCGGTGCGGGAAGTTGGTAAAGCTCTAGGGTTCCCCGCGGATTTGGTAGATGCGGTTGCTAAAAATCTCGATGGACGGATCGCTGAAAACGATTTCTGTTTGCGTTGTCGAGAAGTGGGGTTAGACCCAGATGAATTGGAGGGAGAACGATTTGTGCAACTCGTGGAGATGCTCCGAGGAATGCCTCGGCATCTGTCCCAGCATGTAGGCGGGATGGTCATCACCCAAGGGTTACTCAGTGAACTAGTACCTATTGAAAATGCTGCCATGGACGCACGAACGGTGATTCAATGGAATAAAGACGACCTAGATGAACTGGGAATACTGAAAGTCGACTGTTTGTCATTGGGAATGCTTAGCGCTATTCACAAGTGTTTTGATATGTTGCGACAACACAAGAACGAAGACTGGACGTTGGCAACGATTCCTGCGGATGACAGCGAGGTGTATGACATGATT
>JAYZBF010000216.1:0-8998 GCA_036338835.1 Planctomycetota bacterium | reverse complement strand
CACTACCACAAATCGCTCCCAGGATAACACAGGATGCGCAACATTTGTCCCAGGATCGCGTCATGAAACCGATAACTCACTCTCAGCGATTTATCCTCTGGGTCGACGCCGTCGGCGGCTACTTAGTATGCCTGCGGGATGTTGTTACTTTGGGGCAAGCCATCGCCGGATCGACAGTCGATATTCCCCTGCTGGCCAATGTGTCGCGTAACCATGCTAGGATTCGTCGAGTCGGTGACCAGTATATCCTAGAACCCATTTCAAAAGTGCTGGTTCGTGGCGGCGAAACAACGACCGAAACGCCACTACACGACGGTGATCAAATTCAGTTCGGTAAAGTGGAACTACTGTTTCGTAAACCCCACCCGCTCAGCGCAACGGCAAAACTAGAATTCACGAAAGGGCACCGTACACACCCACGAACCGATGGCATTCTACTTATGGCCGATTCGCTCATTATTGGTAATCGTGATCATGATCATGTTGTTTACCCTTATGATGAACATCAAATCGTATTGTATCGCAGCGAAGAAGGCGTCGATTGCCGCTCCGACCAACCGATCGATATGGATGAAAAACACGAACAAACCACAGGTCCTGTTTTCCTCGGTTCGAAAATAAAAAGCGAATACATTTCCCTCGGCATCGAAGCGTTGTAGAAACTCGACTAGGAATCTAGACAAAACACATAAGTGACCATTAACCTATCAGTTAACCCCCCAGCAATGCGAACTCCTATTATTGCAGGATTGAAACCATGAAATTCACCTACTCTAGCGGCGATCGACCACTTGATGGTTATACGATCAAGCGAGGCTTGGGCAAAGGTGGTTTTGGTGAAGTCTACTTCGCCATTAGTGACGGGGAAAAAGAAGTTGCCTTGAAGCAAGTGAATACGATTGTCAGCAAGGCTGAAGCTGACGACCCGACAGGAGAACAACGTGGAGATCATCTTGTCTTAAATGTCAGCCATGCAAATTTAGTGACACTGTTCGATATCAAAGAAGGCGTCGATGATGATACTTGGATCATCATGGAATTTATGGCAGGCAATAGCTTGCGGCATATTCTTGACAAATACCCAACCGGCCTTAGCACCGATGATGCCGCTGCTTGGTTTTATAGTATTGCCAGTGGCGTTGAGTATCTACACAACAAAGGCATTGTCCACCGCGACTTAAAACCTGGTAATGTTTTTATTAGTGATGGGAATGTCAAAGTTGGTGATTATGGTTTATCCAAATTCATCTCTAGCAGTCAACGTGGCGGGCATACTCGCAGTATTGGCACACTCCACTACATGGCACCGGAAATTGGCGATGGCAATTACGGCCGCGAAATTGATGTCTATGCTCTAGGAATCATGCTATTCGAATTACTGACTGGCGATGTGCCTTTTACAGGTGAAACCGACCAGGAAATATTGGTGAAACAACTCACCGCTAAGCCCGATCTGTCGAGCATTCCGCTGGAATTTAGAAAAGCGATCGAGAAGGCACTACAAAAAGACAAAACAAAAAGATATCAGCATGTCGTCGATATGTTACGCGACATTCCTCCACCCAACTATGAAAATGTTGGCGATGTTCAACGGCCGCAATTGCCTGAAGACCTAGAAACCGTTGACAAACCAAAACCACGTCCAATTGATCTCCGTGGGATGGAATCACATCATGCCGTTGTCCCGACCTCGCAACCGCCGATGCGTCCAATATCTAGTCAACCACCTATCTATGTTCCTCCAATAGTACATCCGCCAGTGTCCATACGACACTGGAAGGACATTGCGATTGAACACTTATCATTACGCTCTCCTAGCGACTTGATCACGGAACTCACTTCGTCGCTGGTCAAGTCCCTGATCGCCGCATTGGCGTTCGGGTTTGTGATTTTGTCGCTTTCTACTCACGCCTCGTCCTTTTCCTCAATTGAAATGTTGCAATGGTACGCTTGGATTACATCTGTCATTACAGTCGGCAGTTGGACTGTGCTGAGCATCAGTAAATGCTGGGAGACGGATCTGGAAAACAACACCGTAAAGCGGTTTTTGATGTTCCCAGCGGGCGCTGCGTTAGGGCTGTTTATGTTTAGCCTCGCTAACTTTCTGCAACTCGATCTCATGGACCTACACACAGAAGATGCATGGTTTCCGTGGGTACTGGAACAATGGCAAGCCGGAAAAGATTGGCGGCAAGGTGGGCAGACGGCGCCTGTCTATCAGCACTATGTTGTATTCGTCGGTATCTTGTTTGCCGTATGCCGTTGGTGGAAACAAGCAAGTCCCATGCGTAATTTTCGAATGGACATCATCAGTGCACTGATGGTCGCACTAATCGCGTGGTTGATACCCGTTGCGCCCCAACCTTGGATGCCTGCCATCATGGCCGCCACCGTACTCTCAATCCAATTCAGTGCACCACAAATCAACGAAGCCCAGCGGCGAGAGTTTGAGCGAACGAGGTCAGGGTAATATCATGAATAATAGCCAACCACCAACAAAAACGAATAGCGGGATGCTATCCAAAAACAAACTTGCCAAAGTGACATTGGCGTCACCGATCCTCCTTGCTGTGGTACTCGTTGTGACTTCACTCACGCCCGCACCTAGTTTACGGGACACGCGTAATACAATAACCGAACCCCGCAAATCAACAAACTCGACCAGCGCTATCCCCCCAGGTTCCACGTTCTATGATTTTGATCTCGCTACAGGGGAAAAAGGAGCGCTCGTTGAACAACCACAACTCGTATTGCCAATCAATAATCGGTACGTACGGCGAATAGAAACGACAGCCAAAGTCGAATTCGCCACTGCGATTGAAGAACTCGAACAACAGACAACCGAATTAATAACAACTGCTGCTAGCGACATCACATCGGACCCGATGGCTATCGAATTCTTTCATGCGCAAGGAATGAAATTGGATCCCCGTTATTCCTTATTGAAGTCTAACGTTTATGTGGCAGAATATACGCCCGTGATCGACGGGAAACCTTCGGATATCACGCAATATCGATTGTTTACTGTCGTTGACGTGTCCACACAGCACTTGCAAATGCAGCAAGCATGGCGTGACTCTCATATTCTACAGAGATTAATTAAGTTCTTTGCCGTAGCGGGTACAACTGTTCTTACACTGCTCGTCTTCCGTGGAAATCAAATCATGATAGCGCAGAAAACGTCATCAACAAAACGGCTTTTCTTCAACATCACCACATGGACGACTAGCGTTTCCGCGTTGGCATTCTTGGCCGCCAACTATTTCTAATGCATGTTTTGATTGTACAGCGACGCAATACTTGATTAAAATCTCAGTAAAGGAAGTTGTTTTGTTTCAAGGGTTCGTATGACGTCACCAGATAAACTACTTGTCCAACAAATTCGCGATGGCAGTGAAGACGCTTGGCAAACCCTAATCAATACCTACGAGGGCCGGCTTACCGCTTTCGTCAGGCGACGACTGACACAAGCCAGTGCCGTCGAGGATATTGTTCAAGAGACTTTCATTGGATTTCTCACGAGTATCCCGAATTTCGACGACAGCCGGCCCATCCAGGGATTCTTGTTTACGATCTGCGCTTTTAAACTAACTGATCATCTACGAAGAGAAGGTCGACGTCCAACAATTCCAATCAATACTAATAACTCTTCCAATGGTGAGATGCAATTAGTGGGGGGAGACCGCAAACCATCCGCTATTTTCCGCAGCGAGGAACGGATGGGAATTGAAACGGATGTACTTGCCGAAATCATCGACCAGCTTGTTCAGTCCTATAAAAATCAACAGGGCTGGCTCAAAATTAGTACCTTGGAGCTGCTTTTTTTGCGCGGCATGAAAAACAGGGATATAGCGGACAAACTAGAAATTAGCCAACAAGTTGTGGCTAATACTAAATTTGAGTTCATCGACAAAATAAAGAAACAATTGCGTAAACAAGGGCTCAATAAAGATATTTTTCCCGAGCTTAATGACTCAAACTCCACCGAGGACACCAATCATGTTTAGTGATGCGGAATTATTTGCTTATCTAGATGAGGATTTAGAAGCTGGGCGGATGACAGACATTGAACACGAATTACGCGCTGATCCGGCTCTACATAAGCGTTTGACGACCCTACGAACAAACACCAGTGCGGGAAACCATTCACTCGGCGCTATTTGGCAGAGCCACCATATCAGCTGTCCTAACCGTGAAGACTTGGGAAATTTTCTGCTCGGCATCATGCCACCAGATCAAAAGGCCTTTGTAAAAACGCATCTTGAAATCAACGGGTGCCGACGATGCCAAGCCAACGTAGATGACCTGCAACAACAATCAGAAGCTCAAGTGTTGACCCAAAACCGTCGCCAGCGATATTTTCAGTCCAGTGCCGGATACTTAAGTCAACAATAGTCCTTTTCCAAAAGACATGTGAACTACCGATGAAACATCCAACAGCTGTACTTCTTTTTCTGTTAATTAGTTTGCCTGTCGCAACGCAAGCCAATGAGCCGCCTCCACGCACTTCGCTGAGTCAAAAGAAAGGCGATTGGACAAAATCCACAAGTGCCTATGCTGTCCTTAAGAGACAGGATGTGGAAATGACGGTCGTTACAAACCAAGCC
Source organism: Planctomycetota bacterium (assembly GCA_036338835.1). Classification (GTDB taxonomy): domain Bacteria; phylum Planctomycetota; class Planctomycetia; order Pirellulales; family Pirellulaceae; genus UBA721. Next base: position 4,391 of record JAYZBF010000216.1, on the reverse strand, counting down.
GTGGACGATGAACAATTACCTGGTCATCGCGCGGGTTATAGTGGCATTGCCCAATTACGTCACTCCCGACATCAAGCAAACTTGTTTGTGCCAAATTACGCTGGTATCAACTACGAACATATACATGACGGTACTACACAATCACGTGACATCTTGTTCGAACCACGACGGGCGCCAATGGAATTACGTCTGATCAACAAGTATTGCGTCGACTTATACCAACCGCCAACACCACACTTTCAACTAGAAAGTTGCTTGCGATACGAACTGTTACCAGACGGCGTTATTCAAATGACGTTGGAGTGTATTGCCCGCAAAGATACTTTTTCTAATGGTTATATTGGTTTGTTTTGGGCGAGTTACATTCACCAACCTGCATCGCTAGACATTCATTTTCCGGGGTGGCCCAATGTTGGTGCCCGAGTTAAGGAGATCGAGTTGCCGCCACCGACAATAATTCGCGGCGTCACGTCAGGACATGGGCTCAAGGCAACGCATCGTTCCCTGCAGGACCTTAGACAATTGGTACACGATGAAGATTTTCCGTTGTCACTCGTCTTTGGGCATTCGGATCACCGCTATAGTGACCCTTGGTATTATGGCGTTAGCAATGCCATGGGTTTTGCGCAAATTTTCCGCCCCAGCGACAACATCCGAATCACTCAGTCTCCGTCTGGTGGAGGACAGGGTAATCCGGCCTGGGATTTTCAATTCATCGTGGAAAATTACAAAGTTGGCAAGCGATATCAAATGGTAATGCGTGCTGTTTACCAACCGATCGAACCGCAAGCCAAATTCTTAGAAACTGTGCGGTCGCACTACCAAGCATTAAAGGTTCTCAAATAGCTGGGGCCATTTTTCACATTCGCGGTCGAATGTGAAAAAACGGACTATCACCCTAATACGCCTACTCGTTCAAATAATCCGTATTGGGAACAGTCCCCTTTATACGGTTGGGTTGCGAGGGAGAAGGGAACTGGATATTCGGAGCGGGGCGATTTTTTGGAGCAAATTCCAATGTGGCCACCAAGTTCTGTAATATAAAATCCTCAGGCAGCTCCTCATCAAATTGCTGTAGCAATTCCATGTAATTCGAAATGGAAGATTCCAAGTTCTGACCCGTGTCACGCGTAATCATCGATGGGTACTTGTCAAATATTTTCCGCCAATCTACCCAAGCGATCTCATACAACTTACGTGCTTCTTCTAGTCTCGCTTTGGCAAACAAATCATCCGCTTCTTGTACAGTTTTACGGGCCGTGATCGCTAATGTCATCTGCTCCATTTCGCAGCGTTTGAGCCAGTAATCATAGTTGATCATCTCACGCATATAGTCGATGCCGTCCACTTTCATCGCAGCATCCTCAGCAGCCATCGCAATGCGGCGTGCCTGATTACGAACTGCTTCAGGCATCGATTCAGCAACCTCTATTTCAGGGATAATTAAAGCCTGGGCCGCTTCATTCGCTAACTGACGGTGATACTCCGAACGTAATCCCACTTCCATGTTATAAGCATCTTGTTGCGGTTTACTCAGCCCAGCGAATCGTGCGTCTATCAACTCTTGTCGTAATTCCGGAGCCAACGCGTCCATTTTGCCGCGTAATTTCTGCAAATCCTGTTGGAACTCACTAAATTGATTCAATCGCACGTTAAAACCAAATTGAGTAGCCAAGTCTCTATTGCCTAACTTGATTAACGCTGCATGAGCAGCAGCAAATGCCTGTTGTGCTTCCGCATCTAAATAACCGTCATCCTCCAGTGCCATCGCGTAATAAACCAAGGCCTGTGGTTTCTTCTCAAAAAATCGGATCGGGTCACTGTGCACGTTGTGGTCATTCATACTCGCAACGTCTTCACTCTTTTCGTACCACAGGTAACTCGCCTTCCAATTATCTGGCTTTCCGTTAGCGCCTAGTGCTCGGTTTGAAGCCAAATCAATACCTTCATCAGACATCTGACCATGAAACATTTCATCTTCTGAGAAGAGACTGCGGAACTGAACCTTTTCGTCCGAGTAGCCAATTTTGGAACCTGTATAAAACGCTACTTCCTGAACAAGCTTAGCGTTGCGAGAGTTATAGCGAGTACCCTCCATCAAGAATTGTATCCCGCGGCGAACCCATTGATATCGGTGTCGATAATTATCGAAATCAACTGAGATGTTATAGGCAAGATTGTGTGCTTGAAATTTCCAGATGGAAATGAAGTTAGGCTGTAGCTTCGAGATCTGATTAATCGTCGCCGTTACATTGTCATAGTCTTCCATCTTTTGGAACTTAGTCGCTTTTTCCCAAAGAACGATGACGGCCACTGGGCGAAGACCAAACGTTGCTAACTGCATCGACGAACTTACGGGATTGATCTCACCCAAATTCGATTGCGCCAACTCACTTTCCGCTCGCAATTGTGCTAACTTACCGCCGACCTCACCGTTGCCATTGCGACCACTCGTTGCCGGTTGTCCTAAGAAGAACAAAGGAAACAGCAGTAGAACGATGCCAGTGATATAGGCAACTTTGCGTTTAAATGTCGAGTTTAGGTTCACGCTGCAATCTCCCGCGATGTGAGAATAAAGTAACCGGCAAGCACCAATACAAAGAAGTAAACCATGGTGGTTACCAATTGTCTTAATACCAAGTTTATATGAATGTCATACCCATAAGCAACTTTCGACGACATATTAAATTTTGAGAAGTCTGGAGCAAGTTTTGCCAAGCTCTCCATGGTGTTCAGATAGAATCCATCGAGCGATTTGATGACTTCAATCGCTGTATCACCCATTTCTAATTCCAAGGTCGCACCCTGTTGCGTAATGTTGCGCACTATCGACTCGATCGGGCCACCACCTGGGGCTTCACCCGTTTGAATATCGCCAATAAATCCGGCAAACATCCCCATCGCGACAATCGCTACTGATGAAATCAACGCAACAATGCCGTTTAAGAATGTGCTAAAGAACACACCAAGCAGAATTACCAGTAACATTTGCATCCAAATACCTAGGTAGCATTTAATGAGATTGGCTTCAAACGAACCTTCAGGAGCTCGAATATACACGTCGGCTTGAGCCATCCCAAAAAACTGTGCGTGATCTTTACAGCGAATATGGACTTGTAGTTTTCCGCTATCAATTAAATCTTTAAACAGGTCTATATTCTCTAGTTCCCCCGTCACTGGATTTTGACGACGGATATCGCTGAATTTTATATTGACTTGTGTGGTTACAAACTCATCTGCTTCAAAAGGTATAGGGGCACTGAAGCGTTCTTCCTTGGCCAATGTCTCTTCCGGATTTACCAACATAATCTCGCCGCGAATCCGACTTTCGATTTTCCCTTTGGTCGACCTAAACACACGCAAATTCAATTCCAACGGAAATACACCTTCTGCACTGTCGCTAGCAACAAACATCTCTGGTGTCAGGTTCTCAAATTCCCAAATAGCGGTATTCAGCGTATTGCCTTCAATGTAAGAGCGATAAGTCCACTCTTTACCGACATTTAATCCGCCGTCTTCACTCGGCTGCCCATAACGATTCAAGAAACTCAATACGCCATAGACAGGCACTCGTGCAAGCAAGTCACCTGTCGGTGGTCCAACAATATATTCGTCATCCCGCCAATAGATATTATGCGAATGCCCTTTGGCTAGTTCAGTCGTACCGACTAGAACATCGCTACCATCGGCTTTCTCCAAATTTTTATTGATCGTAAAATCATGACGATGATAAGCGTCTACCGAAGTCTTGCCGGTGCCTAACCCCGTTGATATATCCCACTCGATCGCCGTTTTGTCGATCGTATGTTCGTGACTCAAACCACGCACAACAAATCCATAACTCACCGACGCCATTAAGACCAATAGCAATGTACCCACGGCTGCAAATCCAAACACGCGACCTAAAAATATTTCATGCGCTCGAACCGGTTTTGTCGTGATCGTATAGATCGTACGATTTTTAATATCATTCGGGATGCTAAATGCACTAAGGAACATAGCAAGTGCTAATAACAAATAAGTACTCGCCGATAAAACGAATCCCAGATATAGCCGAGCTGGGTGGTCGTTTTCAACATCAAGAAACCATCCGGCAAACAACAGCAAGGCAACAAATAGCACAAAAATGATAAGTACTTTATTACGAATCGCTTCCTGAATCGCCAACCGTGACATCGCCATAGTGCGGCGAATCGAGGTGCGCGGAAAATCAACAATGAACGCCCGCTTGATCGTTCCCGCAATCATCTTAGCCGCGCGGCCTGGACTGTTACGAATAGCTGCTAATGCAAATGCTAAAATCGCCCAGCCAACCAGCATGAACAATGCTAGCATGGCAAAATCGACCATGTAACTGGAAAACCAAAATCCAAAAGATTCGAATTCGCTTT
>JAYZBF010000215.1:0-6459 GCA_036338835.1 Planctomycetota bacterium | reverse complement strand
CCGTGTGAAAACACTATTAAACAAGCTAATATTCACATCCCCCCCGTTGGAATGATTGACTTACAATTGACAAATTGATACTTTTTATGGTAACTGTGCGTTTTCTGGCAAACAATTAACTTCATTATTTGATGTTTTTGCGTTTGATGAACGTTGCTTTTTTAACAACCCACCAACAACAACCCACCTCCAGACAAAAAACGACCACACCTACCTTAATTTATAACAGCCGTAACATATCGAATTTCAACATTTGTTGTCCTCCATTTGTTACAATAGACTGTTAAACAATCCCGTAATTCATACGATTTCAAATCACATCGATTGAGAAACCGTTTAATTCAAAGTCAATTTTTAATTTTTTGATTTGTGCACAGTTCATTTGTCGCAACATCATTACAACCACACGCGGAGAAACCGATGGTTAACAAGTGCAAGGGCAGCAGTATTGGGCGTCGATCCTTTATGCAAGTTGGATTCTTAGGTGGACTGGGGCTTAGCCTTTCAGACTACTTACGAATGGAAGAAGCCCGTGGCGACCAAAAATTTTACGAGAGTAAAGAAGGCCCTGCCAAATCGGTCATCTATATATATCTTCCTGGTGGCTGTGCTCACCAAGAGACTTGGGATCCAAAGCCATTCGCTCCAATTGAATATCGTGGGCCGATGGATAGCATTGAAACCAATGTGCCTGGAACTCGCCTCAACGAAATGATGAAGAATACTTCGAAGATCGCTGATAAGATTGCGATCTGTCGTGCTATGACACACGGTGAAGCCGCCCACGAACGTGGAACTCATAACATGTTCACCGGCTATCGACCTAGTCCAGCCTTAGAATTCCCAAGTATGGGTTCTGTGGTATCACACGAATTTGGCCCTCGGGAAAATCTTCCTCCGTACGTCTGCATTCCAAACCAGCCCAACCGATTTGCTGGCACCGGTTACCTCAGTAGTTCCTACGCAGGGTTCAGCTTGGGTTCCGACCCAGCCAGTGGCAGCTTCCAAGTACGTGATCTCAAGCTACCCGGTGGAGTGGACGACAGTCGATTCACAAAACGCCGGAAGATGCTTTCAACGGTCAACGACTACTTTGCAACGAAAGAGAAAACTGACTCGCTCGATGCAGTCGATACTTTTTACGATCGAGCTTACAGTTTGATCAGCAGTCAAAAAGCACGTGAAGCGTTTGACATCAATAAAGAAGAAGCTGCGACTCGCGACAAGTATGGCCGCAACACCGCCGGTGCTCGTATGCTACTAGCTCGACGACTCGTTGAAGCTGGTGTTCGCTTTGTTACACTCACCTACGGTGGTTGGGACATGCACAGTAACATTGACGGCGCCATCAAGGGCCAAGTACCTGCCTTAGATCAAGCCTATGCTGCATTGATTCAAGACCTATCAGATCGCGGACTACTGGATTCAACGTTAGTTCTTGTCGGTTCTGAATTTGGTCGTACACCGAAAATCAACGCCAGCGCTGGCCGTGACCACTGGCCGAAAGTATTCAGTGTTGTCATGGCAGGTGGCGGTATCAAACAAGGTATTGTTTACGGAAAGTCCAATGCAACAGCCAGTGAGCCTGAAGAAGATGCACTGACCGTTGAAGACTGGGCCACAACCATTTACAACCGTCTGGGAATCACGGCTGACAAGGAGTTAATGGCTCCTGGTGACCGTCCAATCGAAATTGTCAACGGTGGTAAAGTCCGACAAGAGTTAATCGTATAACGAATATGACCAATGGATTTTTACCCATTTGATTAAGTAACTATGCGGGTGACATCAGGTCGTATTCTGATGTTACCCGTACTGTTTATGTCCTCGAGAATTCAACTTTTCAAACAACGCACAACCAATAACTTTAATCGTATGGAGCTCTGTGAAAAAATGTTCCGATCCTCCCCTAGAGCAACATCGAAATCTTGGATGTTGCTCTCCGCAACCCTCTGCTGCCTGATCCTCGCGACCTGCGTGCAAGCTGCCTCACCGACACTCAGTCTGATCTTGCCACGAGGCGTTCAACGAGGCGTCGAAAACCAGATATCATTCCGCGGGGCACGCTTAGCCGATGCCGAAGAAATATTTTTCTATTCACCCGGCTTCGAAGTCACTAACATTGAACCCACAGCTAGCGCGGCGGTGGCTACTGTCAATATTGCTGCCGATTGCCGAATGGGAGAACACGTTGCTCAAGTCCGCACTCGAACCGGTATCACCGAATTCCGCACATTTTGGGTAGGGCCATTCGCAGCAACAGCAGAAGTGGAACCAAATAGTAGCTTTGAAGAACCGCAGAAAATTGCCTTAAACACAACAGTGCAAGGTATCGTTACCAACGAGGACGTTGATTATTATTCCATCGAAGTCAAAGCTGGGCAACGAATCTCTGCTGAAGTTGAAGCCATGCGTTTGGGGACAACTCTGTTTGATCCCTATATTGCAATCTTGGATGCTAAACGATTTGAACTCTCTGCAGACGATGACACACCTTTGGCCAAACAAGATGCTGTCGCGTCGACCGTCGCCAAAGAAGACGGTACTTATTATGTCATGATTCGAGAGAGCAGTTACGCCGGAAATGGCAACTGCCGTTACAACCTCCATATTGGTACCTTCCCGCGACCTCTGGCGGTCTACCCTGCCGGTGGCAAAATCGGGGAAGCAACCGAAGTGAAATTCCTTGGTGACCCAGCAGGAACAACGACGCAAACCGTTCAATTGCCAGCGGTTATTGACCCGCAATATGCACTATTCCCTCAGGACGAACACGGCATCGCTCCATCAGGGAACACGTTTCGTTTATTCGATCACGGAAACTCTCTAGAAACCGAACCAAACAATGCAGTCGCCGAAGCATGTGCTGCTGAATTGCCCAACGCATTTAACGGCATCATCGGTGAAGAAAAAGATGTTGACTTCTTCCGCTTCACAGCGAAAAAGGGCCAAGTCTTTGACATTGAATGTTTCGCACGCCGTATTCGGTCGCCACTCGACCCAGTCATGAACCTGTACAACGCCACCGGAGGCTCGCTCGTGGGTAATGACGATTCTCGTGGCCCAGACAGCTACTTCCGCTATACATTCCCTGCTGACGGAGAATACGTACTTCGCGTTACCGACCATCTAGGTCGTGGTGGTGAAACCTTTGTATATCGAGTTGAATTTCGACCAGTCACTCCAACATTAGCGTTAGGTATTCCTAGAGTTGCTCGCTATTCACAGAGCCGCCAACAAATTTTTGTGCCCCGTGGCAATCGCTATGCGACACTTATTTCAGCATCACGTTCAAACTTCGGAGGAGAAATTCAACTGCAAAGCGATGGATTGCCAGCAGGCGTCAAAATGCACGTTGAAAACATGGCCGCTAACATGACTGTCATGCCTGTTGTTTTTGAAGCAGCCGCTGATGCACCGCTCGCTGGTGCCCTGATCAAGCTTTCAGCTAAACACACCGCCGAAAATTCAGACATCTCTGGCCACTTTAAAAATCGGGCTGATTTAGTTATCAGTGCACCAGGTCAATCACTCTATGTATTTAAAGATGTTGAGCAATTACCTATCGCAGTGGTTGAAGAAGTGCCGTTCACATTGGAAATTGTGCAGCCAAAAGTACCGCTGGTTCGTACCGGTGTCATGAACCTCAAGGTCATTGCCCATCGAAAAGAGGGATATACGAAAGCTATTACGCTACAATTCCCGTTTAGACCACCAGGTGTTGGAACACGCTCAACCGTCGTCATTCCTGAAGGCCAGAGCGAAGCAATCTATCCACTTAACGCTTCCGGCAGTGCGCAAGTCCGTACGTGGCCTATATACATCCTCGGATCCGCTGATATCGGTGGGACTGGTTGGGTATCATCTCAACTAGCAACGCTCGAAATAGCCGAGCCGTTCGTGACATTTTCCATGGAACGTGCGTCCGTTGAACAAGGCTTAGAAACGCAGATCTTCTGTAAGCTAAACCATGCAACTCCGTTTGAGGGAACAGCAACAGTTCAAATACTTGGCCTGCCCGCTAAAGTTACCACGACGAATTTGGAGTTCAACAAAGACACCACGGAATTAGTCTTTAATATTAAAACAGATATGACGAGTCCAGCTGGGAAACACACCAACGTGTTCGCTCAAATTACGATCACAAAAGATGGTGAACCAATGACTTCTCGAGCGGCAACAACCCAGTTGCAAATCGACAAGCCAGTACCTCCGCCTAAAAATGCTCCACCTAAACCCAAGCCTATGCCAATGGCCGTAGCGGTGGCTCCCAAGCCCGCTCCGAAACCAATGGCTAAGCCACTATCGCGGCTTGAAAAACTACGACTTGCTGCTCAACAACGCACCAATCCAGAAGCAGGTGGCGGCGAAGAGTAGATTTTTTGCGAACCATTTCAGTACATACGTTTTACAATTTTCTAACTATTAGGTTTTTGTCATCATGACTTCAACATTTCGTTACATCGCTTGTATGATACTTATCATTTCTTCGACCGTTATTTCAGCGGCTGAATTGACCGAGATCATTGCCTATCCAAGTGACATTGGCTTATACAATGCCCGCGATCGCCAGACTATCATGGTTCAAGCTGTGTTCGCCGATGGACTTACGCGTGACGTGACGGAAGAAGCAACCATCACCGTTGCGGATAAGAACCTCATCACACTCGAGGGAACAACGCTCGCTCCTACCGCAGATGGCGAAACCACTGTATCGGTCGCATTTGGAGGTAAAACTTTAAGTTTACCCGCTATTGTTAAGGATTCTGCGGTTACCCCCGAACTTAGCTTTAAGCTCGACATCATGCCCATATTCATGAAAGCAAACTGTAATACCGGAAGTTGTCACGGTGCTGCCAGCGGTAAGGATGGCTTTAGATTATCGTTATTTGGTTTTGACCATGTTGGCGATTATCAACGGGTAACACGTGAAATTGGAAACCGCCGTATCAACCTCGCATTTCCACACGATAGCCTAATGCTGACCAAGGCCACAGGTTCAGTCCCGCACACCGGTGGTACTCGATTCCGCAAGAGTGACCCCTTGTACAACCTTATGCATGAGTGGATAGATGCAGGAGCTGTCGCAGACAAAACGGACATTCCAACCTGTACAAAAATCGAAGTGTACCCGAAATCTGCCGTACTCGATGGTGAAGGCGCTACACAACAAATCACTGTCCGTGCTTTCTATTCCGATGGAACCAATCGCGATGTTAGTCATCTCGCCTTCTTCCTCTCAAGTAACGAAAACTCTGTCCTAATCGAACAAGACGGTACAACAACCGCCCAGAACCGAGGCGAAGCATTCGTCATGGCTCGCTTTGACACACACACCGTCGGCACCCACTTTATCGTGCTCCCCAAAGGACTCGATTTCACCTGGAACGAAATCCCAGAAAACAACTACGTCGACACACTGTTACACGAAAAATTCAAGAAGCTGCGGATCATTCCTTCAGAACTCTGCTCGGATGAAGAATTTCTCCGCCGAGCTACGTTGGATATCACAGGACGCGTTCCAACGGTCGATGAATACAACGCCTTCTTGGCTGATGCGGATCCCAAAAAACGAGACAAGCTTGTTGACGAACTGCTAGGACGTAAAGAATTCGTCGAACTTTGGGTAATGAAATGGGCGGAACTATTAACGATCCGTACTACCAATCAAATCAGCTACAAATCAATGCTGCTGTACTACACGTGGCTGCAAGACAAAATTGCAAACAACGTACCCATGAACGTGATGGTCCAAGATTTGCTCGCGAGTAACGGCGGTACGTTTGCCAATGCAGCAACAAATTATTATCAAAACGAAAGAGACACGCTTAAAGTCGCCGAAAACGTAGCTCAAGTGTTTATGGGAATGCGTATCCAATGTGCCCAATGTCATAATCACCCATTCGACCGTTGGACTATGGATGACTACTATAGCTTTGCCGCTTTCTTCTCCCAAATCGGGCGTAAAACAGCCGAAGACCCACGTGAAATCATCGTGTTCAATAGCGGTAGTGGCGTGGTACGTCACCCCGTTGGAAACCGAGTCATGGAACCAAAGTTCCTTGGCGGTGAAACTCCCGACGTTCAAGGGAAAGACCGTCGCCAAATCATGGCAAGTTGGTTAGCGTCAAATGACAATCCTTATTTCGCTCGCAACCTTTCCAACATAGTTTGGGCCCACTTCTTCGGCCAAGGGATTATCAATGAAGTCGACGATGTTCGAGTGAGTAATCCTCCGGTCAACACCGCACTGCTCGATACACTCGCTTCGAAGTTCACCGAATACAACTACGACTTTAAGAAAATCGTTCGCGACATTTGTACCTCCCGTGCATATCAACTTAGCACTGGAACCAATGAAACCAACGAAAAGGACTCACGTAATTTCTCGCACGCTGCTTTACGTCGGATGCGTGCCGAAATCATGCTCGATGCCATTACACAGATCACATCGACTTC
>JAYZBF010000214.1:0-19174 GCA_036338835.1 Planctomycetota bacterium | reverse complement strand
AAGTACGGTGTTCCTTACGAGGGCTATTATCCTTTAAGTCCGGTTCAAACGGTGGTCCAATCGACATCAGTGAAGTCGAACCGGCGGCTGATATCGTAAAACGATTTGTGACGGGAGCCATGAGTTTTGGATCGATTTCCGCCGAATCACATGAAACATTAGCCATCGCAATGAATCGCCTCGGGGGCAAAAGCAACACTGGTGAAGGCGGCGAGGACCCCGAACGATTCTCACCGCTGGAAAATGGAGATTCAAAACGATCAGCTATTAAACAGGTCGCCTCGGGACGCTTCGGTGTCACCATCTGGTATTTAGCCAACGCTGATGAAATTCAAATTAAAATTTCACAAGGCGCTAAGCCAGGTGAAGGCGGCGAGTTACCGGGTCGTAAGGTTAATGACACCATTGCGCGGATTCGTTACTCGACTCCAGGTGTCGGACTCATTAGCCCGCCTCCTCACCACGATATCTATTCCATCGAAGATCTCGCACAACTGATCCACGACCTAAAAAACGCCAACCCAAGTGCTCGTATCAGCGTGAAGCTCGTATCCGAAGTTGGCGTGGGCACAGTCGCTGCTGGCGTATCGAAAGCACATGCCGATCATATCTTGATCTCCGGCCATAACGGGGGGACGGGAGCTTCACCACTTACCAGTATCAAGCATGCTGGTTTACCATGGGAATTAGGGATTGCCGAAACCCATCAAACTCTGGTCATGAACGACCTACGTAGCCGTACCGTATTACAAACAGATGGCGGACTTAAAACGGGCCGAGATGTCGCCATTGCAGCCTTACTTGGAGCCGAAGAATTCGGTTTCTCAACAGCACCCCTAATCACCTTAGGCTGTATCATGATGCGCAAGTGTCATCTCAACACCTGCCCCGTTGGCATTGCAACTCAGGACCCAGAACTGCGTGCACGATTTGCCGGCAAACCAGAACACGTCGTAAATTACTTGTTCATGGTGGCCGAAGAGTGCCGCCAATATATGGCCGAAATGGGGTTCAAATCGATCCTTGACATGGTGGGCCGCGTCGACTGCTTAGAAACTAAGGCTGCCATCGAACACTGGAAAGCAGATGGACTCGACCTGACAGCGCTACTCACACCAGCAAACAAGCCGTCACCCGATACAGAAGTCACTTGCACCATCAAGCAAGATCATGGACTGGAACATGCCCTCGACAACCAACTTTTGGAGCTTGCCAAACCGGCTATCCACAACGGGGAAAGAGTTGAATTTGAAATGCCCATCGTCAATACCAACCGCACCGTGGGCACGATTCTCAGCCATCATGTCGTTAAAAGCATTGGGGGCAACCATCTCCCAGAAGACACCATTCAGATACACTTCGCCGGTTCAGCGGGGCAAAGCTTCGGCGCCTTTTTGGCTCAAGGAATTTCCATGGACATTGAGGGAGACGCTAACGACTATGTTGGCAAAGGACTCTCAGGTGGTCGCATTTCGGTATATCCTCCGCGAGAAAGCAGCTTCACGGCCGAAGACAACTTTATCGCTGGCAACGTTTGTCTCTATGGAGCAACCGCAGGCGAAGCGTTTTTCCGAGGGCAAGTTGCTGAGCGATTCTGCGTTCGAAACAGTGGCGCCAATGCCGTCGTTGAAGGTGTAGGCGATCATGGGTGTGAATACATGACCGGTGGACGCACTGTAATCCTCGGCCCCACAGGTCGCAATTTTGCCGCAGGCATGTCCGGTGGCGTAGCCTATGTTTGGGATCAAGACGGTGATTTCAATCTCCGCTGTAATCTTGAACTTGTCGAATTAGAACAAGTCGTCGACGGTGATGATATTGCAGAACTAAAAGAACTAATCGCACGTCATTACAAATTCACCGAATCCGCGGTTGCTGAACAGATTCTAGAAGAATGGGATCAGGTATTAAGTCAATTCATCAAAGTCATGCCAACCGATTATAAGCGTGTACTTGAAGAACAAAAAGCAACTATTGAAGCCTCCTCATCAACAACTTGAAAATAGCCGTTGAAATCAAACAGAAAATATCGCGTTTACAAATAGAAAAGATTAATGGGAAAACCAACCGGATTTAAAGAGTTTCAACGAGCGACGATCCCGTATCGTCTACCGCTGGTACGTATTGATGACTATCAGGAAATCTACACCGCCCCAGATGTAGATCATCTCACCACACAAGGCGCACGTTGTATGGATTGTGGTGTACCTTTTTGTCAATCAACTTCAGGATGCCCAATCGATAATCTCATCCCCGAATGGAATGACCTAGTTTACCGAGGTCGTTGGGAAGATGCACTGCGACGACTCGAAAAGACCAACAACTTCCCCGAATTCACTGGTCGCGTTTGTCCAGCACCCTGCGAAGGCTCGTGCGTGCTGGGTATTACCGATCCACCGGTGACTATCAAAAACATTGAAAGCACCATAGTTAATCGAGGCTTTGAAGAGGGATGGATCACTGCTCAACCACCGGAACAACGCACCGACAAAACGGTTGCCATCGTGGGATCTGGCCCCGCAGGCCTGGCAGCCGCTGATCAACTCAATCAAGCTGGTCACACCGTTACTGTTTTCGAACGAGCCGATCGTATTGGTGGATTATTGATGTACGGCATCCCCAACATGAAATTGGACAAGCAGGATGTGTTACGTCGAGTGCAATTATTGCAAGACGAAGGAATTACGTTCAAAACTGGGGTCGATGTCGGCAAAGATATCTCGCCCCAACAGCTCGTCAATGATTTCGATGCCTTGCTATTGGCAACCGGTGCCACGCAACCGCGCGACCTTCCTATCCCAGGACGTGAACTAAACGGAATCCATTTTGCCATGGATTTTCTCACCGCTAACACCCAGAGTTTACTCAATAGCGAACATATCGACGAAGATTTCATCAGTGCTAAAGGCAAAAAGGTAGTGGTCATCGGTGGTGGTGACACAGGGACCGACTGTATTGCCACGGCACTGCGCCATGGAGCCGAGAGTATTGTTAACTTAGAGATCATTCCACAACCACCGGCAGACCGAGCTGATAATAACCCTTGGCCTCAGTGGCCTCGAGTTTATCGAGTTGATTATGGGCATGAGGAAGTAGCGGCAAAATGGGGCGAAGACCCGCGAGATTATGCGATTGAATCAGTACAGTTTAATGACGACGACAATGGCAATTTGAAGTCTATTACTGTCACTCAGGTGGACTGGTCCAAACCAATAGAAAACGGGCCGCCATTCTCTCGCGTCGTAGGTAGTGAGAAGACGATTGAAGCAGATCTAGTGCTGCTCGCGATGGGTTTCTTAGGCCCAGAACATTATGTCGTTGCAGCGCTGAAAGATGAGATGCAACTGGACCCCCGTAGCAACTATCAAGCAACCCACGGAGAGTTCACGACGAGTATTCCTGGTGTCTTTGCCGCTGGGGACTGTCGACGAGGACAGTCGCTAGTCGTCTGGGCGATCAATGAAGGTCGCGGTGCCGCGCGGGCCATCGACCTGCATCTAATGGGCAACACCACTCTACCCGCACCAGGCATCACCTTAGGCAGCCCACTCGAACCCGCCTAAGAACGAGTTTGTTTTAGAGGCTCCCAACCATCTGGGCTCTTAACTAAATGGCTTCGCCCACTTGGTATTCTTTGTTTACTAACAATGTAGCAGCCGTTACTAAACAAACGACATTGATGGCGGCCAGAAAAATTAGATCAAGGGGCGTGTTGCTCTCGAGGCTAAAGATATTCGGGTCATTCAATATAGGTAAATCAAAAATTCTCCAATCCATCCAGCGAACCAACATGGATCGCAAATAATAGTGAATCGTAATTTTATTGACGACAGCCGGTAATATCGAAATCACGCCCTCAAAGGCGATCATGTAAATGACTGCCATGATCAGCGGTTTTTTGTGCATGATCACGCCTAGCATACAAAACAATGAGCAATAGGAAATGCTGCTCAACACGACTAACCCAGCAGTCGCACGCACGAGCAATTCAAAATCTGTCTCCAGTGCATGCGATGTCAGGGGCATCATTAACATCAATGCGAACATGCCAGCTGCCATACTGCGTGTCACCGCAACAAGATATTTACCGAACATCATGGCAATTTTGCCTTGAGATCGCACTGCCACATAGGGCCAAGTGTTACCTTCCAATTCAATGTGCAGAAATGATGACATCGACATCAAGGCATTGAGTAAACATACTGCCCCAGGAATCAACACAACCACCAGCATACCCGCATCTTCAATAGCGACATTGCCAGCACCGCTTAAACGCGAGTTTATCAACAGCTGTAATGCCGACGGAAAAAGAATAATCAACAACCAAATGACTGTTGTTCCAACACCGAAGGATTGTTTCAGTTCGTATCTATAAACTGCTAATATCTTACCAATCATCTACTCGTCCCTCCTTTCACGCTCAATGGCTATGCTTCACCACGATGTATCCGCATCAGCATCTCAAACACCGAATCCAGTGAATCATCTTCGCTGTGCAACTCTGTTACCTCAATTCCTTCATTCAATATCATTGCTGCAAAGTTCTGACCAAACAAAATGGCGTCAAAGGTCGTAATCTCCAACCCTCCACCGTCATCATGGAACGAAATAGAATCCACAGTACCCGATGCTTGTAAGGCAATCGCTAATTCCGTCGAACGTTCTGTACGAATCCACACTTTTCTTGGCAAATCTGACAACATCGATTGAATTTCGGTAACATTTCCGTCCGCCAGTAATCGGCCGTTCATCATCAACAAGAAATTCTCACAAATCGTTTCAACTTCATGCAGAATATGACTCGATACAATAAGCCCTCGACCCTGTTGCACCCAGTTGGTCAGCATGGACGTCAATTCGTATCGTGCAATTGGATCCAACCCAGCAAACGGTTCATCCAGCAGCAGCAATTCGGGCTCATGTGAAATCGCTTGAGCAACCTTACAACGCTGCTTCATCCCTCGCGAATATTGATCTAGTCCCCGTACTCGATCCGCACGTGACAACCCAACACGATCCAAGGCTGTATGTGCCATATCCACGGCAATAGCATGCCGGTAGCCCAACATTTCTGTGTATAGTGTTACCCATTCAAGCCCACTGCGTTTGGTCTGCAAGATATCTAGAGCACTGCAAAAACCAATTTTTTCAAGCAGTCTATCATTTTTCCAAGGTATTTCGCCGGCAACATACAGAGACCCCACGGTCGGTTTCAACTGACCTGTCATCAGATTAAGTAGCGTCGTCTTTCCTGAACCATTAGGACCTAACAATCCATAGGAACCCTGACCGACATCAACAGAGAAGTCATTCACGCCGACAACAATGCCATAGAGCTTTGTGAGTCTATCTGCCGTAAACATAATGCCTTGTTTCCTGTAGTTTCCTGATTCTCATTGTTTTCAATCGACTGACTAAACTCGAATAGGTGCTACGATGCGCCGCTGCAGAATTATCAAACAAATAACACAAACCAAACTAACCAACGCAAAGGCTAAACTGATACTGCCTGTTTCCTGATCCATTCCAAACACCCACGACTGTAGATTTTCAAGTGTTTGCAGTGGTGACAACCATGACCAATTTCCATCTAAAAATGATTCGACGAATTCTCGACCCGTAGCCTGATCATTAGATGTACGCACAATGCCTTCCACAACGGTCATTATGCCATATGCGATCGAACCCATTATCCAAATTGCAAACCAACCGAAACTAGCGAAAATACTTTCACGCGTCAACGACGACAAAGTTAATGCAAATAAAGTTGTCGGAACACACAAGACCACACTGGCAAGAATAATGCGTAACGGTAAATCCCAAGTGACCAATAAGACGTCCATATTCGGTGACAACGCCACTCCCATGCAATACAATATCAAGGCTGGCACCGTTGTCAAACCCGCTAGGAAAACCCAAACAATCCCGCATTTTCCTAATAAATACTGCCACGGTTTAATGGGTCGCGAATAATACAACAGAAACGCGCGGTTTTTCATGTCGCGACTAATCAGTTTGGGCGCCACCATTCCGATCACGATGACAACAGAAAATGCCTGTGGAATAATGAAAAAAGTGAATAGTATCTGGGCCCATAATGTCGGCCGCATATACGTAACAAGTTCATCGAACTCGATCACTCCACTATCATCTTTATCATATTTCAACAACTCTCTGGCCACCTCTTGAGAACGTAGTAGCTTATGTTTGGATTGCTTGAACAAAGCTAGCGGTCCTTGCGCAGATTGTCTTCGGCGGGAACCTCCAATTCGCCCCATCATACGGTCGGTCGTCTCGCCAAACATCATGTCGAGCATCTCCGGCGACATTTCGGCAACAAACTTCAGATCTTCAACATCAAGATTATCGATACTATCAAAAATACCTCCTTGACGCAGAATGTCACCCTCAGTCGATTCAGAATCTTCCCTGAGGTCCATTCCCATCGAGCCTAGAATGCCTTGGGTCAGTTGTGTGGCCACATTATCAAATTGTTTTTTAATCGTCGTGATCATCACAATGTTGGATATTTCCGGACGTTGCATGATAATGACACTGACAACCGGACGTCCCAAGTTCATGGGAAACTCATCCGAATCAACATCTTGAATCGACTGCTCCAATATAAATAAGGCCGCTCCCATCGCTAAGATGGGCAGCCATGCTAGCAAGAAAATTCGACGGAGCCAATTACTCCGCCAAGCGACACGAACACCAAAACTTGTAATCGTCGTCCACTGGTGACTGCCTATTTCCGGAATCAATTCCCATTTACGATATCCCAGGTTATTGATGCCCATTGGTTGCCTCCTGGACCACTTGCATAAAGACTTGCTCCATACTAACCTTGGCCGGCACCACACTCTGAATATTAATTTGTACAGATTTTGCACATTCCCAAATCAATCGATCACCACGGGCATCGATGTTGGATATCGTAATCACGTTTTGGTTTCCCAATACCGCCGTTGCCCCCCGTTGAATAACTTCCTCCATGAACGGATTGGGATCTCCCAGAACACGTACTTGAAAGGATGGCGTTGCCGGTTTCCGCAGCTTTTCGACTGTCTGCAACAGAGGCACTCGACCGGCAACCATCACAGCCGCATATTCACAAATATCTTGTACGTCTTTTAAAATGTGAGTGCAGATCATTACTGACATAGAAGATTCACTACCTAGTAGTTTGATTCGGTTAAGCATCGCCGTCCGTTCTTCTGGATCAAGTCCGCTGGTCGGTTCGTCCAAAACTAGCAATTTCGGCGAGTGCACGATCGCTTGAGCAAACTTCAACTTCTGCCGCATACCGGTGGAATACGTTTCGACTTGCCGGTAACGTTCTTGGCCTGTACCACAAAAATCCAAAACCTCGTGGGCACGCTGTAACGAACGCAATTTTGGATAGCCGGTAAGCTGGGCGGCGAATTGAACCATTTCGACACCCGCGATCCCCTCGATAAAACAATCATCCTCAGGCATATAACCTACTTGCGAACGAATCTCTTGGAAATTCGCTGGAGTTACTTGATATCCTAGAATCGCACCATCGCCAGCTGTCAGCTTTACCAAGCCCAATAGGGCTTTGATCAATGTACTTTTCCCGGCACCATTTGGACCCAATAAACCAATAATGCCCGGAGGAATCTCAACAGACACATCATCTAACGCAAGAAAACCGCCGTAGCGTTTCGTGACATTTTGTAGGGATATGATCGATTCCATGCAGCGGACGCTCACTAGTTGATCTTCATACAAACAATTCGATTGACAACGATTTTGCGTTGTCGTTGTTTCAGTTCTATACGGTGCAGTGGACACATTAGTGCATATATTCAATCGAAATATTACACAAATATTTGTCGCAGCAACCCTATAAGTTAAACGGATTCTGGCGGTTTTCTTTTACCGCGAATAAACGCCCACGCCGAAGATATTAACAACAACAAAACAATCGCTGAGGAAAGTATCAAAGACGTTTCCGAACCGCTCTGTAGAGCCACAAATAACCCGGCAATCGCTGGAAACAACAATGCGGTTGCAATTGCAAAAAGCACAATAAACACCCGCTCCGACTCGCCTTCAACTTGAATCTCCGCATTGAGCTTTTCGATTTCAGTCAATCGGTCGATCACCGTATCCCTATTCGGAGCGGATTTTTGTTCACTTAGTTTCGTCCGCACCGAAACAGTAACATCACGATTACATTTTGGACAACGACACGGCACTTGTAGAACAGGGGTCGAACAATACGGGCATACAGTCTTGGCAATTTCGACTTCTAACGCTTCAAACAATCCGCCGACTGCCGCTGCATTTACCCACTGAGCGTCGTCTTTACGAATACGCGTTTCTGGTTCAATCACACCTTGCTCAACAAGTTGCAATAAATCGAAATTTGATATCGGACCAACTTCGTCCGTTCCAAGCTGATAAAACCAGTTTGCCATTATCTCATTTATGCCTTACGCCACTTTTCTGTTCCTGAAAGACGATTGTCGCTCATTAATACTATCTTTGTAAAGTGCTGTCCCCAACCACTTTACAATTACTTGCTTATTACCGCTCATTTGCAATCGTTTGGGTTGATTATCTAGGGATCGTGTCCCCCAAGTGCCAATTTAAAAAAAGCCAATTCGTTTGCATGTTTTTGTATTCGTGTTAATAAAACAGACAAGTCCCGTGCCACAAACACTCTTATATGACGATTTGAACAACGCAACAGCCAATCGGTGTCGGCACTAACAAGGAACGGAATCTTTTTAGGAGGCGTCTTACTGTGGAAACCAATTGTCAACAGCTTGAACCGTGTTCACTAACGGAATCATTTTGTGAGAAAGTTTCAAGCCATTTAAAATACGTCGCTCGCAAACGATTGCACACGCTAGTGCGACCGCACCTCGACTCGATTGATGTAACTCAGATGGTTTGGAAATCGTTCTTGCAACATGATCAAACTCGTTTCACTGACTGGAATAAAAAACGTTTGCGGGGATATCTGGAACAAGTACTCAATAACAAACTAAAAGAAATCCATCGTCAGTACTTGTCCTATCAAATCCGCAACGTGCGGCGTAACGAGACGGGAGCGGAAGAAATACTGAAGAACCACCCCATCCCTGAAGAACTGCCCCAGCACCGATTAACCGATACCGATAATTGGCGGCGGATGTGCGCGGCGCTCACCCCCATCGAACGCCGTGTATTACTGCTACGTATTCAAGGTCGAAAATTGAATCAGATATCCGACGATCTTGAATTACATAGGCGCTCGGTTCAAAAAATAATGCGACGCGTACGCAAGAAATTTGTTGAAACGAGCGAGGATTAGTAGAATAGGTGTTATGCAACACTGTACTATTCTCTCATCCATATCCTAATCTAAAGGGTGCTTGCAGCAATTTATGAAAATTCACTTCTTAGGCGCCAATCAACAAGTCACCGGTTCATGTTACTGTGTTGAAGCAGCGGGACACCGATTGCTCGTTGATTGCGGGTTGTACCAAGAACGTTCCTACCAAAATCGCAATTGGGAAGATTTGCCGGTGGCACCCGCCTCAATCGATGCTATGGTTCTTACGCACGTACATATCGATCACATTGGACTGTTGCCGCGGCGAGTTGCTGAAGGACTCGACGTCCCAATCTATATGACCCAGCCTTCTGCTTCATTGGCCGAAATCATGCTCCGTGACTCAGCTAAGATTCAAGAAGAAGACGTCGCTCAAAAACGAAAACGTCACAATCGAGACAACCATAAATCGCCCCATGAAGTAAAACCTTTATACACCGAGCAAGATGTCGAGCGTACGCTGCCGATGATCCGTAGTGTTACCTACAACAAGACAACATCCTTGTGTGATGGCGTCTTTCAAGTCACGTTCAAAGAAGCGGGGCATATTCTTGGCTCGGCCATGCTAGAAATCGTCGTCCGCGAAAACAATAAAACTCAAACCATTGTATTCTCGGGGGATATCGGGCAATGTGACAAACCGATTATCCGAGACCCTGCCACATTTGAACACGCGGATTTCGTGGTAATGGAATCTACCTATGGTGATCGCAACCATGCCTCGCACGGTGACGGCGAACAGCAACTAGGGAATATCATTAAACAGACGGTGCGGCGGGGTGGGAATGTAATCATCCCGACATTCGCAGTCGAACGCGCTCAGGAGTTAACCTATTATTTAAGTCGACTCGTTCAATCGGAAAGCATCCCTCCGGTTCCGGTCTTTCTCGATAGCCCGATGGCGGTTGATGTGACGCGAGTATTTCAAAAGCATCGCGATTGCTTTGATCAAGATGCTTGGAACATGATCATCGACGGGAAATCAATTTTGGATTTCCCGGGAATGCATCTTTGCCGATCTCGCGAAGAATCCATGCAGATTAACGCCTTCAAGGAACCTTGCGTCATCATGTCAACCTCCGGGATGTGTACTGCGGGGCGTATCAAATTTCATTTGAAGCGAAATATTTCCAATGAAAAAGCCGCTATTGTTTTTGTCGGATATCAAGCCCATGGCACTCTCGGTCGTCATATTTCCCAAGGTGACGAGTCCGTGAGAATCCATGGTCGCCACTATGACGTGAGAGCAGAAGTCGTCCGTCTTTCAGGATTTTCCGGTCATACAGATCAAAATGGCTTGCTCGACTGGATTAGCCACTTTGGTGATAGTCCCCAACAGGTCTTTCTGACCCATGGCGATTTGGACGCGGCGGAAACTCTGTCCAAGCTAATAACCGAACAATGCGGGCTCGGTGTGACCATTCCCGAATTCAACCAAACCGTCAACTTGGATGAATGATATTAATCCTAAGTGAATCAATTTGTAATTCAAATTGTGCTATAATTGGAGCTAATCAAGTCAATTCTAATCCACAATATCCCACCCCAAAACCATGAGCCGTCTACACCTATTTCGATTCTCCGACTCCAAATGGATTTGTTCTCTGACACTGTTGCTGGGCGTAATGGCGATTACCGCACAAGCCGTTGATGAAACCGACAAAGCAACACCCACCGCTCGCAAAATCAGCTACTTTAAAGATATACGCCCAATTTTTCAGACTCACTGTCAAGGCTGTCACCAACCTGCGAAAAAAGGTGGTGGTTATGTTATGACCGATTTTTCACTATTGTTCAAAGGTGGAGAATCTGAAGAAGCAGCGATCATTGCGCATAAACCCGACGAAAGCAATCTAATCAGTCGTATCAGTAAAACTGACGGTGTTGCTGAAATGCCTCAAGGGGAAAAACCACTTGCCGATTCTGAAATCGACTTAATTCGACAATGGATCACTCAGGGTGCAGAAGATGATTCGCCTGCAACATCACGTTTGCGATATTCACCTGAAAACCCACCAGTCTACGTTGCCGCGCCCATCATTACGTCCGTCGATTTCTCAAGTGACGGAAAGTACTTAGCCATCTCTGGATTCCACGAAGTATTACTTTATCGAGCCGATGGTAGTGAATTAGTCGCCAGACTAATTGGGCTTTCTGAACGGATTGAATCCGCACGGTTCTCACCCGATGGATCCATGCTCGCGGTCGCCGGCGGTTCACCAGGCCGCATGGGTGAACTACAAGTGTGGAAAGTCGCAGACGCAAAGTTGCTGCTGGCACTCACCGCTGGCTACGACACAATCTATGGAGCCAACTGGTCACCCGATTCAACATTGGTCTCTTACGGTTGCCCAGATGCAACCATTCACGCGGTTAAAATAGAAGACGCAACGGAAGTGCTTTTTAACGGTGCACATAGTGATTGGGTTTTAGACACTGTCTTCAGCAAAGCGGGGGATCACCTTGTAACCGTCAGTCGTGACCGCAGTATGAAGTTGATTAATGTTAAGACGTCACAGTTTATCGACAATATCACCAGCATCACTCCGGGCGCACTTAAGGGTGGATTACACGCAGTCGATCGACATCCAGATAAAGATGAGCTACTCGCCGGAGGCGTCGATGGCGTGCCGAAAGTCTACAAAATGGTGCGCGACAAGGCTCGAAAAATCGGCGATGACTATAATTTGATTCGCGCGTTCCCTAAACTCAACGGCCGGATTTTCAGTACTCGCTTCAGTCATGACGGCAGTAAAATTGTCGCCGGCAGCAGCTTCAACGGTGCCGGACAAATCAAAATAGCAAACTACGCCGATGGAAAAGAAATTGCCTCTATTGATATCGCCAGCGGTATTTTCACAGTAGCCTTTCACCCGGATGGCAAAACGATCGCTGCCGGTGGTTTCGATGGCTACATCTACTTAATAGATGCCGCCACAGGCGTAATCGTAAAACAATTCATTCCCGTTGAAATTCAAGTCGAAGTTGCAAAAACTAAATGATTCACCTCAACAAAAGCATGACGATGAAATCAATAAAATATACAATTCTCTTTTCATTGCTGGCCTTCACCGCAGCATTAACAGCCCAAGAGAAAGACCCCACCGAAACTCTGCCAGCCAAATTGAAAATCAATTCAATCACAGTCGAGCCCGCAGCGATGGAATTCAGTGTCGGGCGTGATTACCGTCAATTACGAGTGACCGGCCAACTTGAAAGTGGGCAGATCGCTGACCTGACACGTATGCTTTCCATCCGGAAGACGCCTCGGCACGTACAAATCAGTGCTGACGGGATTGTCACACCGATTAGCATTGGCCAAGAAACCGTAACTGTGCAGTTCGGTAAATACTCGGCCACCCTCGCCGTCACCGTCAAAGCTCTCGACCTACCTACTTCAAGTTTTATAAACGACGTCCAACCCATTCTTGCCAAAATGGGCTGTAATGCTGGAACTTGTCACGGCTCGAAAGACGGCAAAAACGGATTCAAGCTTTCGCTAAGAGGTTACGATCCGCTATACGACCATCGCGCGCGGACAGACGACATAGGTGCCAGACGATTTAACCGCGCTGCACCCGACCAAAGTCTGTTGTTACTTAAGGCAATAGGCGCCATACCTCATGTCGGAGGAGTACGAACAACCATTGATTCGAGATACTACTCAATCGTACGCGACTGGATAACCCAAGGCGGACGACTCGACCTCGACACTCAAAAAGCGACATCGATTGAAATATTCCCAAAAAATCCAATCATTCCTCGTGCCGGAATGAAACAACAAATCTCCGTGCTTGCGACATACCCAGATGGCAGTATACGAGATGTTACACGTGAAGCATTCATTGAAAGCGGCAATATCGAAGTCATCGACGCGGACGAACGCGGAGTATTGACACTCCTTCGTCGCGGCGAAGGCCCCGTCCTCGTCCGTTACGACGGCAATTATGCCGCCACAACACTAACCGTTATGGGCGACCGCAGGGGTTTCCAATGGGAAAAACCAAAGACTCAAAACTACATCGATGATCTTGTCTACGACAAATTGGAACGAGTAAAAATTCTCCCCGCCGATATCTGTTCCGACGAAGATTTTGTGAGACGAATTTATATCGACATTACAGGCTTGCCCCCAACGGTCGCTCAAGTTCGCGAGTTTCTGGAAAGCGAACAACCTACTGAGCAACGGCGCAATAATCTGATTGACGAACTTGTCGGGAGCAAAGAATACATTGAACACTGGACAAACCGCTGGGCGGACCTGCTGCAAGTGAACCGTAAATTTTTGGGTGAAGAAGGCGCCATTGCACTACGTAACTGGATCAAACAATCTGTCGCAGTCAATAAACCCTACAATCAATTCGCACATGAAGTATTGACCGCAAATGGTTCTACGTTGGATAACCCGCCTGCCGCCTATTACAAAATCATTCGGGATCCAGCGACCTTGATGGAAAACACGACGCACCTATTTTTGGCCGTGCGGTTTAACTGTAATAAATGCCATGACCATCCCTTTGAACGCTGGACACAAGATCAATACTACAGTCTAGCCGCCTACTTCTCTCAAATCGGACGAAAAGAAGACGCTCGCTTCATGGGAAAGAAAATCGGCGGGTCAGCCGTTGAAGGTGCTAAACCGTTGGTCGAAGTCATCTATAATTCTGGCGCTGGCGAAGTTACTCATCTTCGCACAAGTGAAGTTGCCGCTCCATCGTTTCCCTATGAACATCAGGATGCGGCCAGCGAAGAATTGCCACGACTGGAAAAACTTGCCCACTGGATCACATCCTCGGATAATCAATACTTTGCTTCCAGCTACGTAAATCGGTTGTGGGGTTACATGTTCGGTGTCGGAATCATCGAACCGATCGACGATATCCGCGCTGGAAATCCACCAACGAACCCAGAATTATTAGACGCGCTGACCAACGATTTTGTGAAGAGTGGATTTGATGTGCAACATATGCTGCGGACGATCTGTAAATCTCGAGTGTATCAACACACTGTGGCCACCAACCAATGGAACGCGGGCGATGAAATCAACTATTCTCACGCCATCGCTCGTCGCTTACCAGCTGAAGTTTTGTTTGATGCTATTCATGTTGCTACAGGATCCACGCAGGGGATTCCCGGCGTACCAAAGGGATTCCGAGCAGCCGAGCTACCTGACGTTGGAGTCAAGGTACCGTTTCTAGATGACTTTGGCAGACCTGTTCGGGAAAGCGCTTGCGAATGTGAACGCTCCACTGGACTCGTGCTCGGTCCCATTATGAAGCTCGTCAACGGGCCTACAATCGCCACCGCATTGGCGGATCCCAGCAATGCCCTGTTTAGCATGGCGGGGGAATTCAAGGACGATGAAGACGGAGATGAAAAGTTGATTGAAGAGGTGTTCCTGCGTTTCCTCTCAAGATATCCCTCGGACCAGGAAATTCAGATTGGCAAACTAGCACTTAACGAAGCCGGTTCGGACTACCTCGAATTGCGATCCGAACTAGATAAACTGGAAAAAGATCTTCCTCGACGCCAGCAAGAATGGGAAGCCGGACTAAACCGAGTAAACAAATGGGTTCCCACAGATTTCATTTCCGGCCAAACGGATCAGGAAACGAAACTGGAACTGAGAGATGATGGGATCATCTGGGCAACTGGGAAAAATCAAAAAAGTACATATACCATTCAGTTGAAAACGGATCTGGCTAACCTGACCGCCATCCGATTGGAAGCCTTGTCTGATGACTCACTGCCCGGTAAAGGTCCAGGCCGATCTCCCAATAATGGAAATTTCGTCGTCAGCGAATTCAGTATCGGTATCCAACCGGCCAATGGTGAAGAAGAAGTTCAAGCGGTAAAATTAATGGATCCTTCGGCTACATTTAGTCAAGACGGTTACGACGTTGGTAGGGCCATCGATGGCAATCCAGATACCGGCTGGGCCATTGCGCCGCAACAGGGGAAAAACCACACGGCTGTTTTCCAGACGGACGGAGAAATTGGCTTTGAAGGTGGTTGCCTGATCACGCTAACGATCGTCAACAACTTTACAGACGACGCCCATCAGCTTGGAAAATTCCGGATTTCAGTTTCTGATTCGGATCGTCCGGTTACCCTGAATACCTTGCCAGCTGATCTGGCCGCATTATTGAATATTCCTGTAGCCGAGCGAAACGAAAAGCAGCAAGCGGATCTCCGCACAAAGTACCTTGCAACAGATAAACAATATCAATCAATGTCCGCATCGGTGGCAGCGATAAAAACACAATATGACAACAAGAGACTAACTGGCCTACAGGATTTAGCGTGGGCTCTGATCAACAACCCAGCATTCTTGTTCAACCGCTAAAGCCGGTTATTGGGAATCCGTTAGATTCACCATATTTCCACTGTGTAGAAAGGCACGCTGCATGCCGCTTGTGGAAACGCAAAACCTGTCAAAACAATTTGGCGCGATTACAGCGCTCCGTGACTGTTCCATTGATATCCCACAGGGAACAATCTTTGGCCTATTAGGGCCAAATGGCGCAGGGAAGAGCACTTTCATACGTTTGTTAATGGGGATGATGAAACCTACCTCCGGCACCGCCACCATCGGTGGATTAAATTGTCACAGTAAATCGTTACAAGTACGAAAGCAAATATCCTATTTACCTGGTGATGTCCGTCTCGATCGACACTATAAAGGTCGCGACTTGCTGCGTATCATGACCTCCATACGCAAAGATGGCTCGTTTCAACAAGCAACCGATATTGCCGATTTTTTGGCACTCGACCTCTCACGACGTGTCCGGTCGATGTCGACGGGAATGCGACAAAAATTAGCGTTAACTCTTGCACTTTCCAATCAGGCCCCGTTGATTATTCTCGATGAGCCAACTTCCAATTTAGATCCGACCGTAAGACAACAGGTAATTGAGTTGTTGCAACGGCGGAAACAAACCGGACAGACTATTCTATTCTCCTCGCACATCCTCGATGAAGTCGAAACCGTTTGCGACCAAGTTGCTATTTTGAAAGACGGTCAACTGGCGCTGACGGAAAAAATTTCCGCCATCCGGCAAACTCATCGCTTGCATGCTCGAATCCCACTACCACTGCCTCCTCCGCCAAAAGATCTTGAAAAACAAATCAGCGTTTCGTATCCCAAGCTTGACAACAACGACGATCAAGAACAGATCATTATTGAAATCCAAGGCGACCTGCAACCCGCTTTCGAGTGGCTCAGTCAAGTTGCTTTAAAGAATGTAACCATCGAACCTAGTCGGTTGCGGAGCCTCTAAGAACAAATCCATTCAAGTCATGAGATACCCAGCTCATGATTCATCTAGTACGGCACTATCTGCTCAAATCACGGTTACTATGCGTCGCATGCAGTCTGGCTATTCTGTTTTTTGTCTACATGCGCATCTGGGCTATCACGTTTTTCGATGCAGAACGATTTAAACAGGTCATTGAGTTTTTTAAAGATTTTGAAAAATTTTCCGCCGTACCATTTGCACAATTGATGACGTACACGGGCCGCGTCGCACAGGCATTCAATGAACCCGTTCTTATTACCATCATTATCATTTGGGCCATTTCGCGAGGATCTGATTGCGTCGCAGGACAACTCAATCGTGGGACGCTCGAAATGTTATTAGGGAACCCTATTTCGCGACGACGAGTCTATTGGGTACAGGTCCTTATCACCACAACCGGAACTTGTCTACTTGCAAGTCTCGCATGGACTGCTATGGGACTGAGTGTTTATTCCAATACGGTTACTGAAACCATCGAGCCGCCCGCGCTGGAGATTCCCGGAACTCCATTTTCAATTCCACTCTCGTTCGCGGAACCTGAAACTATCGAGAAACCGATGTCCGAGTTTGTAGACATACATCAGTTTTGGCCGGCGATTACTATCTTATTTGCAATGGGTTTCTTTGTGACTGGGTTTGCAATGATGATTTCTAGTTTTGACCGCTACCGTTGGCGCACAGTTGGCATCTGTATCGCGTTCGTTGTGATTCAACAAATGATGCGGATCTTGGCGATGGCAAAACCCGAGTATAACTTTTTGTTAAATTACACATTTTTCAACCCATTTGACCCAGAAGGATTGGTGCACATTTATGTAAACCAGCCCGAACTATACTGGGATTTCTGGTTATATCGTGGCGATGAAATCCATCGACTCAGTGGTTCAGGCTGTCATCTGATCTTAATGGGATTAGGTCTGTTGATGTACATCATTGGTGACCAAGTGTTCACTCGACGTGATTTACCAGCACCTGTGTAAGCCCCAACAACTCGGCCTGAGGCCACCATTTTGTTGGAAGTCTATGGTAGGGCAGTCGATTATGCGAAGATGTTATTTGTCGGTAATAACCTACGGTTAGTCCGATAGAACAACTGGATTATTTTTAGCGCTAGCAGATTGTGTCCGCCTATGTTTTATTTCGGAAAGAAACCCACAGACGATGTCATTCGTGGTTATCTCAATCAATGCCAAGACATCGATTTCAACTACGCCTACGTCGGTTGCACTTCAGATTTGATTGACCGCGGAAACGCTCCACCCGGTTTTCGGCTCGATCGCTATAGCATTGTTCTAGGCGAAGGTGAAGACATTTTCGATCTCGGGTCACAGGCTATCTGTAAATGGGAAATGTTTAACCACGCAATGGCCACATTGAAATGGCACGACACTCCAATTCAAAGCGGTAACATGGTCGCCGTTCTCTTTAGAGTCCTTTCACAATGGACCGCTAATCCGGCACGCATTGTATATACATTAAACGCAGAACGCGAAGGTGGAAAATATCGACAATTTGGGTTTGCTTACGGTACTGTTCCAGGGCATATCGAAAAAGGAGAAGAGTGTTTTCAGGTCGACTGGGATCAAGAGTCAGATATTGTACGATTTCGCATTACTGTTATTTCTCGCCCCGGTTCAATATTATCACTATTGGGAAAACCGATTGTGAATTTTCAACAGAAACGCTTTCGGAAATTAGCGGGGCAAGCAATGGTGTCCGCTGTAACGACAACAAGTTCAGAAACTAAATAGTCACTATAAGATCGCCACCCAATTTGGGGTATTGGCTAAAACTTGGCAACCACTATGATCACACCACTGCCATTGATGCTACTCATGCTGGCCATATTGCTAGTCGTTCCGTTAGGAATCCATGTCAGTTTTAGGGCGGAGTTACTGACTGTTAATCAACGATTTCAACGTATTACGTGGAAGCTTTGGATTTGCTGTTCCCTACCCGCTGTGATTGCCATTAGCAGCATGCTTTTGTTTTATCCTGTAAATAAAGAGGATCTTGCATACCGAGCGGTGTCCTGGATCGGTGGTGTTTCGTGGTTCGTGTTTACATTGTGGATCTTCGTCATTGGGGGAGCGACCCTATGGCACTTTACCACAACCCTCGTCAAAAATAAAACTACTAAGCAAAGGGTTCCATGGGAACGCTTGCCCGTTGCCGGTGGATGGTTGTTTATCGCAGTCGGGGGACTGTGGTTCACTAGCTTGATCGTCGGGAAGTCGCCCTGGGACTATGATCTACGATTCACGATGTTGACTGCTCTGCATTTTCATTTTGCTGGCTTTGCATTACCAGTTTTGACCGGTCAATTAATTCACTTTTCCAAGAAAAACAAACTCGAGGTAACAAACGTGCTCATAATCACGTGCCCGATTTTGTTAGTCAGCATTCCGATGGTAGGACTCGGTATTGCCTACTCGCCAACCCTTGAGGTCGTGGCGTCAACTTCACTGTTAACTTGTTGTATTCTGATGGCGGTTTGCCAGATATATTGTGCCGGATTCATAAAATC
>JAYZBF010000213.1:0-9069 GCA_036338835.1 Planctomycetota bacterium | reverse complement strand
GTTCAAAAACAACAACAACTCGCAACGCTATTCCGACGTACACCCAAGAAACAAGCACTCACGGTTCTGTGTCAACTTCTACCCCAACGCGCCTCAGAAGTGCTCCTTGATCAGTCAGACATCAGGCACAGCCACAAATCGGGAGAAGTGTCAAAGCAGCAAACAATTAGAATAGCCAATTCGTTACATCAGCTACCAGTCATCATTGATGGGACACTGGGATACAAAAAAGCTGAAGTTACTGCTGGCGGCGTTGCTCTAGAGGAAATCAATTCGTCAACTATGCAAAGCAAGCTTCAACCCGGTCTGTTCTTCGCAGGTGAGATTCTCGATCTTGATGGACCAATCGGCGGTTATAATTTCCAAGCTGCCTTTAGCACAGGATACCTAGCGGGACTAAACATTTAGGACTCCAAGACTCTGCGGCGACTGTGCTAACCCCATGTTGATGCAGTCAGCTAACAATCTCGGGACGGTCTTGAGCTAAACCCTCTGTATTGGATAGCATAACAACAATTCCTTTGCACGAATAATCATCACACTATTACTCTTCCGAGCTGCGCCGTGCCTCAGAAAAATCCCACTCTCATAATCGCTGGTTTTGCCGTAGTCCATTGCTGTTTATTTGCATGGTTCAGTAGCTATACAGCGGAAGATGCCTTCATCGTTTATCGATATAGCGAAAACCTCATTCATGGAAACGGCCTCGTTTTTAACTCGGGTGAATACGTTTCCGCACTTACCTCGCCACTTCATGCTTTGATAGTCAGCGTGCTGTATGGCATTACCAATTCATCCCTGTGGGCCAATCGACTGTTTGTTCTTGTATTACACTTTGCAGCTACTTGCTACGCGTTACAAGCTGTTAAAGATCTGCAAGGAAAAATTCTGTTCGGTTTGATCGTTTGGTGTTCACCATTTGTTATTTTCTGGACCGCTGGTGGATTAGAAACCATCTATCTATCAAGTTTCATCACGATTGCATTTGCCGCGGCTGTCAAATGTCTAAAACACCATTCAACCAAACACCAATGGATTTTTTCGATCTGTCTCGGCCTCGCGTTTCTGACTCGCTATGACAGTTGTTTAGTTACACTACCAATCTGGTTTCACGTAACATACAAACAATATCAGTATTTCCCCAAACAATTCAGACACTCTTTAGCAACACTGCTGCTGCCAGGGCTATTTATTGCCAGTAGTTGGCTCATTTTCAGTTTTAACTATTATCACGACATCTTCCCGACCTCTGTCTACCACAAACCTCTGCAGTGGGACACGCAAAGAGCTGCTGTTGGTTACATGATTCAATTTGGTCTGTTTTGTGGCATCCTACCAACGCTCGGCTGGTTTGTTGTTGACCAATTCAGCCGCAACAAATCCAAATTGCTCTCTACCGCGATTAACACCACTCAAGAACACCTCGGGGTGTTTATCGGAATATCGATTTTCGGATGCTATGCCAGTGTGACCTGCTTGGCACACATGATGTTTAGCAACCGAATGCTCCTACCCTATCTACCCGCAGCTACTTTGCTACTCATTGACTTCTTAATGCGTCTTAACCACACCGGCAATACTATTTGGCGCGGCGGGCGATTTGGCCGCAGGAGTTGGCCAATCGTTATCGTGCTAGCAATCGCTGTTCAAACAACCCTGTTTTATTACATCGATCAAGTTTCAGTTAACCCTGGACGTTACGGTGAATACACAAATCTCTCACGACGATCCTACATCACGTTCATGCAGACACTCGATGACCAAGCCGCTAAGATTTCCCAGCATTGGCGTGACTCTGGGAAACAAGGGCAACCACAAATTCATGTCTATGCCGCGGGTATATTGCCCTACAAATATCCGCAAGCCAAAATTGTCGACTGGGGATTAGTGTCCTACCGCAAAAAAGTACACGTTGATATGGTGCAAACCGGATTACTTTATAGTTCTGATTACATCATCACACTTTCGCCGAGACATCATCGCATACGGTATCAATTGCAGCAAGAAGCCGATGCATTGATTGTGGTCGACAAAACCACGATCAACTTTGATGGGAACTCCGAGACATTAGGCGTGTACTTCAATCCAACACCAATAGCCTATCGATTACCCAACTACGTCGATGGGGAACCGCGTGATCGTATCCCGCCAAAAATCAGTGAATAAGACAATGCCAGCCACTAATCAACACGCCGCCACAAATGCCAAACCAACGCATCAATTCCGCTGGTATGTCATCTGTGGTGTTTTCGCTGCCGTGATAGCAATGGTTGGTTTCATGATGCATTTTCAGTTCTTCCACGATGATGCTTATATCACACTGCGGTATGCTCAACATTGGTTACGAGGCGACGGGATTACTTTTAACCCGACAGAACGTGTCGAAGGTTACACGAGCTTTTTTCATCTGGCCCTAGTCAGCGGCGTCGCAAAACTTTTCGGCGGAGCAGATAATCTACCTTTCATCACCCAGGGAATAGGAATAATTGCCTTCGCTGGAATCTGTGCCATCATCACATTTGTATTGAAACCATCAATCAACCAGTTGAACTACTCACCACGAACCCTGTTATTATTACTTGTACCAACAAACCTCGCGTTGATTGCGTGGTCCCTAGGTGGACTTGAAACGACTCTCTACACGGCACTACTGATGCTGGTGACCTACCAATTCAGCAACACACTAGATTCCTCAAATCTGACAACAAAAAAAACAAGTCGTATAGGGATTCTCTTGGCAATCATCACGATGACGCGACCCGAGGCAATGCTATTTGTAGGCATCACGGGTCTATTCTTGCTGCTGCCACACGGATTAAAGTCGCCGCGATGGAAACAGCTATCCATACTGGTTCTTAGCTTTCTGGTAGTTTGGTTGCCCTACTTCCTCTGGCGCTGGAACTACTACGGCGACCCGCTTCCCAACACCTATTATGTCAAAATGGACATAGATTTAATGACGCGATTACGCAATGGTTTTCATTACTTACATACTTATTCTAGAATTGCACCGTTTATATTGCCTCTCGGAATCGTGATCGGGTTACTCGCACTCATCCGGATTCGAGACAAGAATCATGCTCAGCATCGACAGGCCCATTCGCTGTTCTATATGCTGTGCGTTGCTAGTGTGGGCACACTATACGTCTGCTATACCGGTGGCGATCATATGCCAGCATATCGGTTCTTCGTACCTTTAGTCCCAATCTACGGATGGCTACTCGCCCAGTCATTGCCGATTGTCATCCCCTCACTCGTTAATCGTCACACGGGGCTTCTGTATATTTGTTGCATGGGTTTGATTTGCATGCAGTGTGTATGGAGCAATCAAAAAATGCGCGATGCCCAACACATCGACCCTGCTGCTAGCGTTGGTCGCGACGTCGGCATATGGATTCAACAGAACCTGCCGGCAAACAGCACCATTGCCTTGAACACCGCGGGGTCAACTCCATTTTTTGCTCCACACCATCGCTTTATTGACATGCTGGGTCTCAACGATAGGCACATTGCACATCGCCAAATCAAGGAGCAACGGACTTGGATGCAACAATTCCCTGGTCATGGCAAAGGCGATGGTCAGTATGTACTTAACCGCCAGCCCGATTACATTATCTTGGGACCTGCTCAAGGTCTACCCGCGAACCCAGAATTCGTGCATTCACAACATGTTGTCTGGTTTCTGTCCGACCAAGAATTAGCAGAAACTGACGAGTTCCATAAACACTACCAACAGAGAATAGCAGAATTCCATGGGATTTCTGGATTACAACGAACGTTAGTGTATTATCAGCGGCAAGCAGCCAACAATAATCCGCAGGAGAACTGATCCGCTGCAGATAGCTACTTCTGCAGGACTGCATCAAAGACCTTAAATGCAACATCGCCATTCCAGCGGTGACCACCTTGAAAATGATCCAAGTGCAGATTACCCGATACCCCCGCCGCCTTGTACACCCGCTGTAACCTCTGTTTAAACTTCGTGTCCCAGCCGTTTTTGACAACCAATGCGTCCTCGGAACCCATTTGCCATACACAGGGGCGCGGCGCAATGAGTCCTCCGATTTCACTATAATCACCGTATTGCAACAGCCGAGGGATTATTTGTGCACCACAACTATAACGCTGCGACAACCTTTCCTGCATCAGGTTCAACGCCCCACTGACAGCAGCTACTTTGATGCGGTGATCGACGGCCGTCACAAGCATCGTCATCCGTCCGCCATATGATAATCCGGCACAGCCAATTAATTTTGCTTCAACTTCTGAGCGACTCTGTAAAAAACTGACTGCCCATCGCAAATCGCGCACGTTTTCAGCAATTGGAAGCTTCCCTAGAGCTAGTAAGCGAACAAGTGAAACGGCACACGGGTCCGAGCTATATTTTTCAGCATCCACTCGGTCACCAAAAGGAATCATGCATGGCACAGCCACAACAAATCCGCGGCGAACAAATTGACGACCGTAGTCATAATTTGCTTTTGTAATAGCCGCCGCAACACCCGGTAAATCATCGCGCCCAGCAACGGCATGATGTCCATAGGGTCCGTGCCCGTGCACGGCTACAACGGCTGGCTTGGGTTTCAAGTTTCCGTTACTTGGAATCAACAAATACAACGGCAGTGCTGGGACTCCCTCTGCTTTTAGCGTAATTTGATAACGGATGTGGTCATCGAATCGTTTGCCGTTTTCAATAACCGTTTGCCACTGTTTTGGTGGTTCAGTCGGACCGAGCAGTTCCTGTAAATTCGCCCCGAAACTCGACTGCCACTCTTTCACATGGTCTTGGCTTCGCCCAGTGAACACCTGTGACAATTCTACGTTCGACAATTCACGACGAATCGTCTGCTGAATCGTCACCGGTTCCACAGCATCAACCGTTTGAACTATTTCCAGCAGGCAACCACTGAAACACGCCCCAAATAAAAACCATTTCAAATGACGCATGGTGAGGTTCCCTTTCGCCCAATTCAACATTTTTGCATTACATGTATCGACTGTAGGTCAGTGATTCACTTTGGATCCAAGTACTTCAAAGAAACAAGAAATGCATCCATCTTGGCTACCGTTTTTTTGTAAAACTCGCCACTGTTCTTCTTGAAATTAAAAAACCCGTGCTTCTGGTCTGCATATCCATGTAATTCAACCCGTCCCAAGGCTCCCGCCTTAGCTGCATACAATTCAGCTGTTTTATACTGCACGACATCATCCGCCTTACCGTGAAAGATGATTGTCGGAGGCGTTTCGCGATGCACCTGGTGATAAGGCGACAGGTTCACTGGATTCGTATTCATACGAATTTCTAAGTCTTTTAATTTATCGCCCAGCGCAATTTCACCGGTGATATCAGCCAAAACTAACGCCGGGTTAAACAACACCATTGCGTTTGGTTGTGAACTCACCTTTAAATCCTCTCCCGTTTCTTCCCATCCCGCGACAACACCTGTACAGGCAGCAATATGTCCGCCCGCGGATCCGCCAGCTGCGACGATACGGTTGGGATCTACCCCCAGTTTTCCAGCAGACGATCGCAGCCAGCGGATCGCACTTTTGGCATCCATGACACAACTATCTGCCGTCGTACCGTGACGTGTTTTCACGCGATAATCAACCGTCGCGGCAACCATGCCTCGCGCTGCCAAATACTTGCAATGCTCTTCAAATTGAGTCGGCGTACCGCCTTTCCAACCACCCCCAAAGAAAAACACAACGGCGGCTCGGTTGTCTGATACTTTGTGACTCTTGGGAAAATAGACGTATGCCTTTAGCTCAACATCACCAACTTTCTTGTAGACCATCACACAAGTTTTGTATTCACTCTCTGCAGCGTTGGCACAGTTCGATACCTGGCAAAGCAATAAACACAACAGTACCGCAATCATCGTTCTCATATCCATGATCCTCTGAAAAATTAACCCCATTATCTCGCGGTCCAGCCGCCATCAACAGTCAACATACTTCCCGTCATGAAACTCGACGCATCGCTTGCTAAGAAAATCGCTGGACCTTGAATCTCGTGCATCTCGCCCCACCTTGCCAAGGCAACGGCACCGACAATAAATTTGATCGTTTGCTCGTCATCCTTGATGGGAATATTCATCGGAGTCAGAAAGGGTCCTGGGCAAATTGCATTGCACGTAATGCCAAACGGCGCCAACTCTAATCCCAAACCACGAGTCATCTGTACAACAGCGCCTTTGCTTGAGGTATAGGGAGTACGATCTGACAAACCAACTAACCCTAACGTACTGGCTAGATTGATAATCCGCCCACTCGCTGCCTTCTTCATGTGAGGTATCACCGCTCGAGCAAATAACCACACGCCATTGACATTGATGTCCATTACTTGCTTGAATTCTTCCAACGATAATTCATCAATCGGCCCGCGGATATTGATGCCAGCATTGTTGATTAGAACATCTATTTTGCCAAATTTTTCCATACACGTATCGACGACACCCTGCACCTGTTCTTTCGACGTCACATCCGCTTGTATACCAATTGCTTGCACGCCATAATCGCGACTAATTTCGTCTGCGGCGGCTTCGACCTCAGCTTGATTACGACTAACCAGAACTAAATTGGCACCAGCCGATGCTAGACCAGCGGCCATCGCTTTACCTAAGCCCTTCGACCCTCCCGTAACAATCGCCACTCGATCATGCAATTCAAACTGTTTAATACCTGGCAATACCATCACAACTCCCTACTGTTGTAAATCAGACCCAACACACTATTCAATGAATTTAGCAAAGCTAGTTCACAAAAAAACGCAGCGGCACCGACAAAGGGACCACTGCGATTTTATTGACAATCGTCATTACTCAGACTTTTTTTCTTCAGCCGCTTTCTTGGCTGCTGCTTCTTCAGCCGCTTTCTTGGCTGCTGCTTCTTCAGCCGCTTTCTTGGCTGCCGCTTCTTCAGCCGCTTTCTTGGCTGCCGCTTCTTCAGCCGCTTTCTTGGCTGCCGCTTCTTCTTCCACTTTACGTTTTGCCTCAGCTGCCGCTTTGACTTTTTCCACGACAAGGTCTGGGATTATCTGTAAGTCTGGACGTTTTTCTTTCAGTTTTGCTACGCCATCAATCGTGATCTTGGTTTCCCAAATAAAGACTTTCTTCAAGCCTTTCAATGCAGCAATGTCATCAATGGCAGCATCAGTGATTTCCGTGCCATAGATATTCAAATACACTAAACCAGACAACGGTGCTAGGTGTTTAACAGCCGCATCCGTTACTTTTGTTTTTTCCAAGTGCAATCGTTGTAAGCCGCTGCAACCAGCAAGATTTGCGACACCTTTGTCATCAACAACCGTGCCACGCATATTCAAGGAGACGATAAAACCGAGGTCTTTGACTAATGCCAATTGTTCATTGCCTATCTCTTCGGTCGATAAGTGGAAGGCAACGTTAAGTCGATTGTCATTTTGAGCAACCTCTAAAACCGCCCCGCCGGATTCGCGAATTTTTTCAACCGCAGCTTTATCGGCAGCACTGTACTCAACTTTCACTCCTTCTTCATCTTGTCCAGAAGTACTTGGCACAACCGCTAGCGATACACATGCTACACCAGCAACAAACAACATTTTTGAAATAAATCGCATCCGAATAAACTCCTAACTAATCAGCACACTTGGCAAACACACCAGATTTAACCTCAACTTCTATCGGCATTCTATCATAATGCAGGACTCAAATGGAACCATGCCCCCATTATCAAAGACTCCAGCCCTTGCGGTAATCCTTGTGCACAAACTGTTGTGCATGCGCGGAATTGGTTACCTTCAATTGTTTGGAATTCCATTGAATCTCTTCGCCGGATTGAAAAGCAACTGAACCCAGCAACACCGACTCGGTCAGCCCTCCTGAATAATGGAAATTACAGGTTGTTTCGCCACCATCACGAATTGCACCCATCCATTCCGCATGGTGCCCAATCGAGTCATCAATCCATGGCTCCGGTCGTTCAGGTTCAACTTCCTGACCTTCATGAAACACAATATGTTTACTGTAGTCCGACAGAATCATTCCCTGAGACCCGATAAACAATTGCCCCGACGACCATGGTTCCATCAGCTCACCGGTCTTATCACGCAACGTGTTAATAATCTCGGGCCGACGTCCGCTGTCGTACCAAGTCATATGTACCGCTGGCTTTTTACCTCGTCGCGGATATTGATAATCCACCACACACCACTCGGGTGTCGTAACCAAATCTGGCGTTGGTCCCATTGCTTTCACCGATACAGGGTTCTGCAGATCTAATGCCCAATGCACTAGATCCATATAATGACAACCAAAATCACCTAAGGCACCACGACCGTAGTCCCAGAAACTACGCCACTTGAATGGGTGGATATCGGCACTGTAGGGTCGTTCAAGTGCGGGTCCGAGCCACAAATCCCAATTGACATGGTCTGGCTTGGGTTGCGTATTGAAACTTGCGCCGGTGTACCTCGCAGCGGACCAAACATGTACACGTTTTACGGAACCAATAACCCCTGCTTGAACCAATTCCACAACACGACGATAGTTAGACCCAGCGTGGATTTGAGTTCCCATTTGAGTTACCAGGTTCTTCTCAGCTGCTAAATTTGCTAGTGTTCGGGCTTCAAACACAGTGTGAGCTAACGGTTTTTCACAATAGGTGTGCTTTCCTAAACGTAAAGCTAATGCTGCCGCAGGGGCATGTGTATGGTCTGGTGTACCAACTAAAACACCATCGATCTTTTCCGCTTCGCGGTCAAGCATTTCTCGAAAATCGATATATTTCTTAGCGTTAGGATAAGGCTGGCAACCTTTATCTAATAGTTCAGAGTCGATATCAGCTATGGCAATGATATTTTGTGTAGCACAGCCTTTGATATTCGCACCCGCGCGACCGGTGGACCCCACCGCGGCGAGATTCAACCGCTCATTGGGCGATGTCGATTGTTGAGCGGCAGAGGTGCCAGCGAAATATCCAACTCCAGCCACGGCACCCAATACGCCAGTTGTCGTTGCCAGAAATTGCCGACGATTACTTTGTTGCTGCGACATCTTAGAATTCATCGTTTGACCCGCTTTCATAAAT
>JAYZBF010000212.1:0-6639 GCA_036338835.1 Planctomycetota bacterium | reverse complement strand
TGCTGTAGATTAGATGCTCGCAGGGATTTGTTTACTCTTTTAAGGGCGTAGTTGTTACATGTTGTCTGGGAAAATTGCATTGGTGACTGGTGCCGGGCGTGGAATCGGTCGAGGATGTGCGTTGGAACTTGCTAAAGCGGGCGCTGATGTGGTGGCCAACGATCGACCAGATAGCCCTGATCTAGCCGGGCTGGTTACGGAAATTGAAGCTCTCGGTCGCAGATGTGTGGGGATCGCGGAGAACGCCTTTTCGCGAGAAGGTTGCCAGACTATTTTCGAGCAAAGCATAGAGGCAATGGGATCCATTGACATCCTTGTTAGCAACCCCGCGTTTAGTCAACGTGCACCCTTTTCAGAATACCCCGAAGACCTGTGGGAACAAACACTCAAGGGCACGCTTTCCGCAGGATTTCATATGAGCCAAATCGTATCAAATTACATGGTTGAGCGCGGTGTCGGCGGGAAGATTACGTTTATCTCTAGCGTGCAAGGAGAACTGCCTGCAGCTTTGAGTGTTGCCTATAACGCAGCCAAAGCCGGCGTGAATCACATGATGCGGACGATTGCGATGGAGTTATGTCAGCACCGAATCAATGTGAATGCAATAGCACCCGGCTGGATCGATACGCCCGGAGAACGGCTTGCATTTTCCGAAGAGCAGATTCGCGAAGGATCTACACAGCTTCCCTGGGGAAGACTTG
The DNA here is from genome assembly GCA_036338835.1 of Planctomycetota bacterium. GTDB lineage: Bacteria > Planctomycetota > Planctomycetia > Pirellulales > Pirellulaceae > UBA721. The sequence continues at coordinate 5,938 of JAYZBF010000212.1, read as the reverse complement.
GCTTGCCCGAGGAAATAGGTAAAGCGGCCGTGTTTCTTTCCTCTTCTTCTGCTGACTATATAACCGCTACGGTACTGCCGGTCGATGGCGGGTTTCGCTATCGACAGGAATTCAACGCGCATGATGGGTGATATACAACGTTCGACTGGATTGGTGCCTTAACCACCAAACGCTTTTCGTAAGAGCTCGAGGCTCTTGGGAATCGCTGTTTCGTGAGCTTCTTCACCTTCGAACTCAAGTGAAATGAACCCACGGTAATCGACTTTGTTGAGTATCTTAGCGATACGTTTATAGTCGATGTCGAGCGTGTACCAAGTACCACCGCCGAAGTAAGTCTTCGCTTGTACATAAACGCATTTCGGCGCCATTGCTTCAAATTGATCGTATTGATTATCCAAGAAGTTGCCAGTGTCGGCAGTTACCTGCAACCACGGTGAGTCGATCGTGTTTACGATACGCATGACTGCTTTCGCCGTCCGCCCAATTCCCCAGTGGTTTTCGAGTCCGAGAGTCACTCCGCACTCAGCTGCCTTTTTTAAACATTTCTCGATGCTGTCGATGACCCATTTGAATCCATCTTCATCGGTGTACCCTTCAAGTCGCGGTTCAATTCCTTTGTTGGCCATCAACGTATCAAAGTCCTTGGACGTCCCCCAGCGACCTGTGTTGATGCGAATGGTGGGGATACCCATGGCATAAGCGAGTTCGATGCACTTCAGCGTATGATCAATATTCTTTTGGCGGAAATCGGCATCGGGTGAGACGAAGCTTTGATGAGTGGAGAATCCGCAGAGGCTCATTCCATTTACAAAAGCGCGTTGTTTCAGCATCTGCAAATAGTCATTGTCCTCACGCGTCATTTGAACATGTAGGATTTCAACCGCGTCAAATCCAGCTTCAGCCGCTAAGTCGATGCAGTCTTCGATCGGGAGTTTGGTGTCTTTGCGGTAACGCCAATACGAATAGGTCGAAACTCCAATGGGATTGGCAGGGCGTTTGGATATGGCTGTGGTCGTCGTTGTTGCTGCGGTTAGAGATGGAACTGCTGTTGTGGAAGCAATAGCGCCCGTTGCTAGTGCGTTCCCGATAAAATTGCGGCGGTTAAAATGCATGAGTGGATTCCTTGAAAGTTGTTAATTGAACGCAGGTTGGAAGTTGATGGATCAGCAATTATAACTTGAAAATAGAAAACTGTTGTGCGATGTGCATGCCGGCCTTGGCGACTGTACGTTGTGCTTGGCTGTTGGGTTGGAGGGCAGCATTTGTATGGTTCAAGTGAATAAAATGAACCTTATCACGTTGCGAATCCGGCAATTTGGCGAAACGAGTGATGCTCTCGGAAATGAATGGATGTGGAATCTGAGAGATGTCGCGCCCCGGTAACTCTGCATTATCGAAAAAAGTACCATCGAGGTACGCTCGGTCGACAGACGTGATTTGTTGCTCGATGCGGCGATCCCATTTTTCCCATTTGTCGATATCTGGAATGAATAACACTTTGCGATCGGGACCCGCGATGATAAATCCAACCGTTTCAGAAAATTCATCCCGATGTGGTACTAGAAATGGAGTAATCGTTAACCGACTGTTGAGCGCAATGGGTTCGTCGGCCTTGAGAGGCAGTAGTGTGATATTATTGAGCTTTACCAACAGACTCCACGGTCCTTGTGTTTCTAAAAAGGCTTTGCACCGTGGCATGGTTGACACGGGTACACCCTGAGTCCCCATTATCTCGCGGCCTAAATTGATTAGACCCGCATAATGGCCAACATGAGCGTGGGTTAGGAATATTCCCGAAACGGGTTTCCGTTTTTGACTGATGGGAGCATATTTGTCGAGCACAGATAACTGTGCGGGAAAATCAGGGGTGCAGTCAATGATCCAGCGTTGTTTTGAAATGGGATCAATGATTCCTAGCGACGTGACATGACTTCCCGTAGTACCACTTGACCGTAACGATTGGCAGCATTGTTTTTTACAACCGGCTTGAGGATAACCCCCGTCTTGAGCTGTTCCCAGCACCAAAACATAGGGGGTGTCAGGAACATCCGTAGCCGTTAAAACGTCACCGCTTAAGAGGCTGTAAACAGAGGTAACGATAGCCAAGTAAATAGTTCGCATATGCCTATTTTGGGGTTTCAGCAGGATAGGTGAAGGGAAACTTGTTGGGACGCACTTGAATTTCCGTGCAGATGCTGTATTTAAAAGCGAGTAAGCCTGGTAATTCAACTTGTACGTAATATGCTACCCAGCCAGATTTAGGCGCGGGGAGGTTTACGCCGACTGAATTATCACCGACCAACTCTTGGGATGTCCATTTACTTTGGCGGAAGTCGCGAGTCTCACTGGCCGCAGTCCATAAACGTGCCTGACCGTTTTCGCCTTTCCATTTAACATGGAACAAGCCGTCCGTACCGTGTTGCCACTTAATCAATTCGAACGTCTCGCCGTCGATTGATTTCTTAAAAAAGGTTGCTACCGTTGGGGCAATTGAGGCGCCCAGTCCGTGACCAGCATTGGCTAGATAATAAAGATGTTTAGTGCCAGTTAATTCAGGGTAATAGAGACTTGATGCATCCACAGTCCAATAGGGATCGTTAGTGCCGAGGACCATTAGTTTGGGCAGGGTTAGACTTTGGCGATATGCGTAGGGGTCTACGATCGCTGCTAGTTGTTTGCCGCGGGGTGTTGTTAGTCGATCTTGGATTTTCAGTTTGGAGTAGGGATCGATTTGCCCACTGAATTTACCGTATGACTTAATTTGTTGTTCCATCTGTGGCTGCATGTTGAGCATGTCGATAACCATCGGCGCGATCGCGATGACGCGTTTATCCGCCGCTGCGGTTAACCAAGTAGTCCAACCTCGTTTTGAAGCGCCGGAGACTACGAAACGCTTGACAGCGGCCCCGTTTTTTTCTGTCATCACAGTGGAAACTGTGTCCATTGCGCGCCGCGCACTTTCGACCATCGGTAGTAGCAGCGGCCAGTCATCACCTTGGTTGTTGAGATATTTGTCAAAGGTAAATGCGATCAAATCATCTTCCTTTAGTCCATTGTGCAATGGCTGGTTTGGGACTTGCTGGAGAATCGCGACAGGTGACCTAGCCATGGTTGCAATGACACCGAACAGCTGAGCTTCGGCGGAATCGGCCTTTGGTTGACTGCTGCTGGTCGATCCACCAGTAATAAACAAGACAGCGGCATCCGCATGGTCCACGTTGGGCGGCACGAGAATCGAAAGCCAATGCGTCCAAGGTGTCCCTTTCCATGTTTGAGATGTCATTTTGTAGGAATAAGCCTTGCAAGCACCAACTTGGAATTCGCCGACGGATTCGAATTTATAGGAATCATCCACTGCCGTAGTTGTGGCGAGACCTTGAGCGACTGGCTTGTCTTGAGACAATGCAGCCGGCGTGATTAGTGTCGGTACTAGTAACAGCGTGATTAGAGTAAAAAGCGTTTTGATGTGCAAAATATTGTCATTCCAGTGGGTTGCTTTGACTGAAGAAATTACTGTTTAAAAATCAAGCAGTAAACCTAGTAGAATATATGCAGTTGTAAATGAACATCACCAAATGGTTGGAAATGTTGACACGTGACGTGCCACTATTTTCGTGACGACGCTATTACCGACTTGCCATTGGTCGTTAGCACGTGAATTTCGTGCAACGAAACGTTAGGTGAAAAGAATTCCCAGACGACCTGTTTGTCGCGAGTGATTTCAAAAGCGCGTGGCTTGTCGGGGGCTTGTTGGTGGTAGCTGCAGATGACCGTGTTACCATTGCCTAATCGTTGTGCACCACAGGGATCATCAAATCTGCCGGCAACATGGCTATTGTCAACTCGCCAGACGACTTTCCCTGCTTGATCAAACTCGACCGTTTTGTTGCCATGGGTGAGGTTTACCAAGATGTTATTGGATTCTAGGAGTATTGCAGTGAAAGGCCAATTTTCTTCCGCTCGTCCTCCAAGTTCAGCGAGATCTGTTTTGATAGTAAGTTTCACATTGCCTTGATTGTCATATTGTTTGACAGCGAACCCGAGTAGATGAGGGACTAGATAGTCACCGTTGGATAGTTTCCGAGCCATGCGGGTTTGCATATGAGCGTTGTTGGTGTCGGGTTGCAAGGGTACGTTGACGGCAATTTTACCGGCTGGAGTGATCTCCAGGATACGGGGTTTAACGCCGCGCTCCACGACCATCGTATTTCCGCTTTTAAGCCTTACGACAGTTCCGAGTTCTTTGTTGACGGGATCCAATTTGTACTCAAATACGAGTTTTCCGTCTCGTGTGTATTCGCGGGCGCTGTTTGCAATGGAAACGAGTACATTGCCATTTGGTAATACAAATCCGTCACGTGAACGTCCCGGTACCTGCCACTTTACTTTATTGTCTTCACCAATAATGGCCGTGATGGAACCGGTTACGAGAAATGAATGTCGAATACCGGATTCACTCTTTTGAGTGCCTAGGGTTTGTGTGTCTGCTTGAGCGTGTACGAGCGTACCAAGTTGGCAGCAGGAAAAGATTGCGCTAAAGAAAATAGCTGAGATAATGTTTTTATGTATCGAAAGCATGTGTTGGTTCCTGTTGTTAAAAACAGCCAGCGTCGTGGTTGGACATGTTGGCTAGATGGATGTTCTATTATTTTGACTTAATCCAGTTAATTGAAAAGGTTGTAAATGAGACAGTTTGGTAGTTGTCTTTTTCGAATAAAATGCCGACTTGCCCAGTTGGCAACCGAACGAGGTTGGAATAGGCACCGCCGCCAGCGTAGATCACTTTTTGCCATGGCCATGTTTTGCCATCGTCTTGGCTCATTGAAATCGTTAGATGATCGCGCCCTTTGCCTGCTGGGTTACTGTGCAGGAGAATGCCGTTGCCATTGTTCGAAAAAGAATAGCGTAGGATACTGCCTTGGCAGACCGGGGTTTGCAGTGCATTGTCCAAATAGACTTCCGCAAATGTGCTGCCACCGTCATTACTGATCGCCATGGCGCGGTTGTGTTTGCCGTGATAGGATCGCATCGATTGGAGAACACCGCCGTTGGATAATTCAGCTACCGCAGATTCGTTTGTTTTCTCCGGTTGGATTGCTCCAATTGTCCACTGTTTGCCATTATCGTCCGAATAGACAATGTGGCTGCGATACGGGTGCAGGTCTTTGTTGGAATGATCCGAATGATTGCAGGGGATGACCAAGCGACCTTTATGAGGACCACGGGTGAGTTGTATTCCGTTTCCTGGTCCAGTTGCGTACCACCGCCAATGGTCTTTGCGAGCGCTGCTACTGATGCGTGTGGGTGCGGCCCAGTGGTTACCATCGTCTGTTGATGATGAGATAAAAACGTGTCGTGGGTGTTTGCTTGTCCCGGCCTTGATAGCACCTTCATGATCACTGCCAAAATTCCATGTCAGTAGTAACCAGATGGTGCCTGTGCTCTGGTCAACGACGGGGGCAGGGTTGCCACATGTGTTATTTTCATCGTCCCACACGAGTATCGCTGGGCCCCAAGTTTCCCCTTGGTCGGCGGATCGTTTGACTAGTAAGTCAATGTTGCCAGCGTCACCTTGGGAGTCTTTACGCGCTTCGATAAACGCCAGTAGTGTATTTTGTTTTGTTGTAATAATTGCGGGAATGCGGTAGGAATTGTAACCCGCTTCACCTTTTTTGAAGACTGTTGTAAAGGTTCGGGGTGGCGTTTGTGCTTGGCAAGTACACGCCAAGGCTAACAAGATGAAGAACGCTGTTCGCATAGTTAGTCCGAGATACAAATAGTTGATGGGCAGCAGAAGTGTGCCTCTATCATATCATTTTATTGGACGCCAGAAGGGGTCCAACCTGGAACTGCCAGTAACGAATTGCCAAATTTTCGTTTTACCTATTCCGCGTCCAGTGGTTGGGCGAAGAACCAAGGTTCCGCAGCGAATTGAGTA
>JAYZBF010000211.1:0-7344 GCA_036338835.1 Planctomycetota bacterium | reverse complement strand
TTCAACAAGCAATATCCTCGTCGCATCATCCGTAACATTTATTTCAAATTCAACCGAGTTGTTCTCGGTGTTGGATTCTTCGCTTGTCTCGGAAATTGCTACACGTATCTGTGCCCGGCCAACCTGACTCGGTACAAAGGGAATCCGCAGTCGCTTACTGGGAGCACCATTGCTGACTGACTCAATGATTTGCATAAATGGGTCCGCATTGTTGCCTAATGAGGCAATAATCTGGACTTCAAGCGGCTTGCTAGCCGTCGCTAATTCTCCCAACAGATTTAGGTCGACTTCTAAGTAAAGCTGTTCGCCTAAGTGAGCCATTGTCGGTGCAAGCGGGTTTTCCAACGCAATATCCGGCGTTTGCTGCAGCGACCCAATCCCTCCAATCAACAAGGGAATTGACTTCTTAGCAATCCAATCGCTCGCATCTTGCAGCGAAGAGCCATTGGTATTAATTCCATCCGTCAAAACAATCACCGCTGCAACAGAACGACCACGATGCTGTGTGACTGCTTGGCGGATCGCATCACCAATGCGGCTCTCGGTTTGATCAAAATCTTGAGCCTCAGAAAGATCCGCATGTGCACTGACACCTCTGCCTGCCAAACGTAGATTTGAACCTATGTGATATACCGAAATTCGATAATCCTCACTTAATCGAGTCAACGGTTTGTTTAGCTCGCTATCGTCTTCGTGCCAGCGATGATTTGCGCTGTCAAGACGCAGGTTACCTAACCATGCCGTCAGTAATTTCCAGCGCGGAAGCGACCATTCTGACTGAGTGGTCCGCCCGCTTATGAAGCGACCTAACTCGGCCACAGAATATTGGTCTTCTAGCTGCATACTTTCACTGCGGTCAATCAATATCAACAAATCCGGTTTTTGTGTTGCGTGCTCCTGTTGAGTCCAGCCCATCATCATCAGTAATAGAATTACGAATATTCCAATACGCAAAGTCGACAATACATGACGCCGAAACCGAGTTAAGCCCGTTGTCCTGCAAAGAATCCAAATACCTAGCAGCAACCCTGTGACCGCACATGTAAGTAATAACGGGAAGCGGGATGCCTGCTGATTAACCGTAACCGCAAGATCTTGGCCAAACAGTACAAGATCGGCAAAGGCCGAATTGAATGCAACTATCGTACGTGTATCAACTATCATCGTTGTCCCCCTGGATCGGGTTCGAGGGGGACACGGTTTCGATAAGCCCAAAGTTCCACGACACCTAAGCCCAACACGAGCAATAACAACGCAGCAAACCAATCGTATCGATCATCAGAGGGTATTTCATTGACTGTAAAACTGTGATCCGATATTAGGGACTCCGCGTTAAATAGATCTTCCGCCGGAATCGATAAATCATGACTGTCTTGACCATCAAGGTTTATTGCATGAGAATTCGACGCCACCGGCACGCCGTCGACAAACGTCATAATAGAATACACGCCCAGAGCTTCCGTTTCGGAAAACGACCACACCAATGGGTAACTCTCAGATTGCTGACTGTCGCGCGGATGTACCACTGAAATGGGTTTTTGCTGTCCACTGGGAGTCCGGACTTGGATTTGCAGATCATCCAGTGAACGAGATAGGTCGATTTGCTCAAACAATATGGAGCCAGTTGTATGATTCTGGTTATGACCTCCAAGCCGAGCAACATGTGCTAAGGACTCGTGGACTAACGGCAAAAAACTAGGCCAACTCCCGAGGTCACTCCACTTGCCCGTCTTCTGACTCGGATCAATGGAAGTTGTCAGAATGAAAACATGCCCACTGCCAACTGCACCTAACAAATACAAGGGGTCCCCGTTGTTCAGTACTAAAATCGGCTGCACTGAGTCCGTTCCCAATGCAACACATTTGATGTATGTCGAAATAGGCGTCGCTTCAATACCATTGGCCGGATTATCGGCAAACAATTTAGTGATTGCATGCGATGTCTTATCGAGTTGTATCTGCACGTTGGAGTCTTCTACAACCTGTTGCCACTGCAGAGGGAATCTAAATTTCGATGACCTCGCAAATGACCGATTATAATTATCGATATCGATGCGATCCCCAGGACATAAAAAGAGCGTTCCACCGGCAGTCACATAAGCATGTAACTGGTCAAGTTCTGCCGAGCTGATTTGTTTGACGTTACACAATGCAATCATGTCGTATTGAGCAAGTCCTTGGTCGATTAATTCCCCTTCATTGATTGTTGTTATTTGAACTGGCCACCGAGCACTAGCAGTGGGGACAAGCGCGGTTACCAATAATTCTTCCGATCGATATCGCCCCGTAACAGCCAGCACTTGAAACTTAGCGGCCGTCGAAAATACGACCCATCTGGTATTGTCGGATAACAGTGAATCCGACTGCGCTGCTGGGACGGATGCAATGTGCACTTTGGCTTGTTGTTGACCTAGCTTCAAGTTTTGGTCATCGAGCCGAACAGTGACCAGCTCGCTGGGGGCCAGTACGACTTGCTCCCGCTGCACAACGCGACCTTCAATCGACCATGTTACCGTTACGGATTGTGATTTTGTCGGTGAATAGTTTTTAATCTGAGCGCGGAACGCTACTTGGGTTCCAAATGGACCTGCTGGATACTCAACGTTTAAGTCCTCGACCGCAAGATTGTGTAGATAAGGTTGTCGGCAGTCGAAATATTCGATTTTGCCGCTCGCCCCGATGATACGTGATACCTTTTCAGGTGTTACACCGTGCCATGAATCACGTTGGAAATCAGAAAATATTGCATAGCGAGTCATAACGATATCTTGCATGGCAGCGCGAGAACGTTCTGCTAACTCAGCAGCGAGGGTAATGGCATTGAGTGCCTCACCACTACGATTGGTTAATTCTAACGCGGCTAACTCAGCAATGATTTCTTGACGGTCAAACACTGGTTGTTCTATCAACGGGCGATCACGAGAACTAATTGTCACAATGGAAATGACGTCGCCCTGCGGTAACTGTTGCACATATTTTATCGCCTTTTGGCGAGCTAACTCAAAAGCCGAAGCAGACACTCCTTCCGATTCGCCAACCGCGCCCATGGAATAACTAGTGTCAAGTAGCAACACGTGGTGCGTACCTGTGGAACCGCGTAGGTATTGTGGAAATTGCGAATACTCTGTCGATGGGTCTGCAATTGCAAATATCAAAAGCCCGAGCATCGCGACTCGTAGTAACAACAACCACAAGCGACGCAAACGCACGCGCTGTTGGACTTGTTTTTGTGCCGCTTGTAAGAATCGCATGGCCGACCACGCGACCACTCGCTGGTAACGTCGGCGCCACAGATGAATCGCCAAGGGTATCACCAGTACCAAGGCCCACCAAAGACGTTCCGGAGATGTGAAGTTCACTGCAAACATCGACTATACGGTCCTCCGCTGCGCAGCATAGCTCGTCAAGAATCCGTGTAAAGCCTGTCCAAAGTCTTCGTCGGATACTACACATTGAAATCCAGCACCCAGATTGCGAGAGCGGCTAGTCAATTCCTCTTGCGCCTGCTCAAACAACTCTAGATATTCTTGCCGAACCGAATTCGTTTCCAATTCAGTGGTTGACGCTAACTCCAAATCTTCGAATTTTACGTTACCGGTGAACGGAAACGTAATCTCATCGCGGTCAAGCACTTGGAATAACACCACGTCGTGACCCGACAATCGCAACTGCTCGACTGCTGCGAGCAATGGTTCCAAATCGTCTAAAAAATCGCTGGCCACAACGACAACCGACCTTTGTGGCAGTCGACCGGCGACATCACTCAAAACCGAACCTAAATCAGTTCCCGCCAGTGGTCCACCTCGCTTCTGTCGTTTCTGTCGCTTCTTTCGATTTGGCACAGTCGACTCAACATCCTCGTGAGGATTCTCGAAAACTTCGAAGATGCGGTCCCAATGTCGAATGTGACTAGCCGCTGGGAGCCATTGTTGTATTTTCGTGTCTACCTGTGCAACGCCGACCGAATCACCTTTACGCAACATTAGCCAAGCCAGTGCTGCGAGGACACACTTTGCGTATTCCAGTTTTCCTAGTGGCGCATTTTCCGAACGATAAGACATGCTGGCACTTTGATCTAACACCAAATAGGCATGTAAATTTGTCTCGTCCACATATCGCTTGACGAACAACTTGTCCGTACGACCATAGACCTTCCAATCCACATGACGAATTTCATCGCCTTGCACATATTCACGATACTCCGAGAACTCTACGCTCGACCCTTGAAAATGACTGCGATGCGACCCAGCGACAAATCCTTCGATGATATGCCGCGCACGCAACGTGAGTCCATCAAGAGCTGCGAGAGTTGTCGGACTTAAAGATTTCAGCAACTTGCTCACTGTGGCTTACCTGACTCGCTTGCGAGATTCCCTGCTCAATTAATTGATCAATGATTTGATCTGTCGACACACCTTCAGCTTGGGCTGCATAATTCAATCTAATACGATGCCGCAGGACACAATGGGCGACTGCGATAACATCGTCAAAATCAACGGTCACTCGTCCATTCATCAATGCATGAGCCTTAGCACCTAACACTAAATACTGACTCGCACGTGGACCCGCACCCCAACTCACATGGCGTTGAATACTTTCAGACACGTTGTTCTCTCCACGTGTCATCCGCGCCAACCCAATGGCAAATTGAGCGACATGGTCGGCAACTGGTAATGATCGAACAAATGCGGTGGCTGCAGCAAGGTCTTCCACACCGAACACCGAATCAATCTCTTGGTGCTCCGTGCCGGTCGTTCGCTGTACCATCAACAATTCTTCTTCTGCATTAGGATAATCAACCTGCAACTGAAACATAAATCGATCCAACTGCGCTTCCGGCAGCGGATACGTACCTTCTTGCTCGATGGGGTTCTGTGTCGCTAGCACAAAAAACGGGGCGGGCAACGTATGCGTGCGACCACCCACCGTGACTTGTCGCTCTTGCATTGCTTCGAGCAAAGCAGCTTGCGTCTTAGGAGGTGTGCGGTTGATTTCGTCCGCTAAAACGATGTTCGCGAACAACGGCCCTGCCATGAACTCTAATTCTCGATGGCCCGTACTTAGGTCATCTTGGATGATTTCCGTTCCCGTTATATCCGCAGGCATCAAGTCCGGCGTAAACTGAATGCGGCTGAAGGTCAACGACAGTGCAGAAGATAACGATTGCACCATCAGTGTTTTAGCTAGCCCCGGTACGCCAACTAATAAACAATGGCCCTCGGACAATAACGCCACGAGCATTTGATCGATTACTTTTGATTGCCCAACGATTTTACGTGACACCGCAGTGCGAATCGCATCACACGATTCACGGATCTGGGCGACTGATTGCTCGAGCTCGTTCACTGTCATAATATAGGTCGTCTTAGGAAGTTGTTATGTAGCGCTGATTTTAGTTGCCATCCGCAGCGAGTTTTCACTTGGTACGCGATAAACTTAGCAACGTCTTGCCAGCAAACAATGTGACGTAATCATCGCTGAATGTTATTTGACACTGTTGTCCGCTCAATAATTCTATTATCTCCGAGGGAAATGTCGCTGCTGATATTAATTCTAACCTAAATTGGCCGGATTCCAATTCAGTTATTCCTCTTTGCATAATCATCACGGTATTGCCGGTCACAACATAAATACTCGTACCGTCATCTGCCAGAGTATAAACAGATTCGACTTCACCAGAGGCAGCGCTGAGGCCTGAATTCAACGCCGACTGAAATCGCCCATCGCTGTCGTAATAAAAAAGTCCATTACCTAAAAGCAAACAGGCACCGGGTAGTTCCCGTTGACTTGGAATTAAAGTGCAATGCAGGAATTGAGATTCATGTGTAATCCACCGAAATGCGCCAGAAAACAAATCTAACTGAAAAATTGCGGCGTTATCCGCTGCTGCAATTGTTACACCAAGACTATCCGCATCTACTACTAAACTCGTATGCCGTGGCTTGGCCTGTTCTAAATCGGTAACATCGGTATCATCCGCGATGGCGTTACTCTGAGCATAGTGATTCAACCACAACAACTGACCGGCGAGTGAAACACAAGCGACTTCCCCAGTGTTGCAACAAGTTACGATACGGTCGCCGGCAATCACCAACTGGCTTGCTTCAAGCGTCGAAACTTTTTGATGACCAACGGCTCGCGCCCCTCCTAAATAGGTGCGCCATTTTTCACGGCCAGACTGCACCGAATAACAAACCAGATAATTACGACATTGCACAACGGTCGTTTCACGCATTAATACATAAAACAAATCGCCTACAATTTTTGGTGAGCTGACAAACGTCCAATTTCCCAAACGATTTTCTTTCGCTCCGTTGGCATAAATTGGATACCCACTGAGCAATTTCCCTTGCGTGGACAAGTCCAGCGCCACAATAGCTCCACTCGAGCGAAATGCTGACACCAACGATTGGTGATGTGTCGTCGTCGGATCTCCGACTCGAGCCAGTAACAAATTGCCGCTAAGTTCCATCGTTGCCCGAGTCCTACCCCAATACGGAATCGCTTCGTCATACCAATCACTGTCATTATCAGAATCACCATGCTCGTAAATGACGTACCCTTGCCTACCCTCTCCCCACGCCGGTAATCCTGTCTCCATATCCACCGCAATAATCTTATCGCATGTGTTGAAGAATAAATGCTCACGATCTCGCTGCACGGCCACATCGAGACGTGGATTGTCCGGTAGATCTATTCGTTGAGTCCATTGAGGAGTGCGTTGAAATGTTTCAACCGGAGATGTCACGGCAAGAGTGTCGTGTTGGGGGAAATGCTGATCGTAAAAGTCTTGCAAAACTTTTACAATCTCGCCTGCCCGCCCTCCGAATTGAAAATCGACTCGTTTTTTATCGGCGGCTGGAGCTTTGATACTGGCTGACCGAATTGTCGCTAATGTTGCTCGCGCAGCTGAGGGCATGTTGGAAGAAACGTTGTTGGCAAACATGCGAACTTGCAGAGCTTGTTGCTCGGATCGCGTTAATTGGCGTTGCAAAAAACCAACCTCGCCAGCAAATTCCAAGTCGGCGTTAACTTGCGGGACGCTTCTAAGGGCAGCTTGCCAATTCATACGTGCGGCCAGCGGTTGTCCGGTTTGAAACGCTGTATCCCCTAGCATTACACGCCACTGAAAAGTGCGACTGCTTAAGGGCCAACGCGTCAATAGTCGGTGCACATCCGTTGGTCCCAATAACGGCGTTGCCGCGGTCATCTGATCAGCGAAACGATCCATCCGCATTTGATATTCATTCCAGATTGCCTGATTGTGCCGAGCAAAGCGAGCATGCCATGCGTGTGAAAAACTATCAATACCCACAAACCGCCGATACCCGTTCGGCAATTGCG
>JAYZBF010000210.1:0-6232 GCA_036338835.1 Planctomycetota bacterium | reverse complement strand
TCTGGTTGCCGAGCCATACCTTCAAAAGCTGAGGCTGCCAGCCTACCGATCCCGCCGCCTGAACCGATGCAAACAAGTCCGGCACCAACAGCACCAAGGCCGCCCATTATCGCAGCTACATCCGTAGCTCCATTACCTTCTTGTGCAAAAGCAGGTACTGCCATCATTAATACAGCAGCAAGGCTGTACATTCCAATTTTTGCAAATTTATTCACGAAACTATCTCCTACGAAATCTAAAGTCTAGAGGTGGTCTTTTTTACAGCAAGTCGTTGCTGTAAACCAAATATATTGTTGTTGTGTTCTGTTTTCGCCTTCCAAAAGCCACTCCACATAAATACACTTATCGTGCTCTTAAGACAAACTAACCAAGGGGCAAAACAATAAACTACTTGCCGATACTAGTGCCTGTCAACCACCTGCAGAGATAGTTTATTGAGTTTTGAGAAAAACTGTTCAAATCCTATATTATTGGCTGACAATGCCTGGGTTTATAACCTTTTTCTTAAGCTGGTCGACCACAACGGCAACTAAGATCAACGCTCCATAAATCACCATTTGTCGATATGAATCCACTCCGGCCATATTCAGCCCATTTTGGATAACACCCAAAATCAACGCACCAATTAACGTCCCGAAAATTTTGCCCTCACCACCCATCAAGCTCGTGCCACCAACCACAACGGCGGCAATTACTTGTAGTTCATAAAACTCGCCAGCCTTGGGCCTGCCGGTTAAAAAATGGGATGCATCTAGCACGCCTGCCACCCCCGCGCACAAGCCACACACGATATAGACCGTGATCAAAACGGACATCACTGGTACTCCAGACAGCCGCGCGGCGGACACATTGCCGCCAACGGCATAGACATACCTGCCAAACGGAGTGTGTGTCATGACAACATGAGCGGTAATAAACAGAATTACCATTAATATAATCTGGCTAGAAACGCCAAACACGGATGCATCATAAAGGCTGTTAATTGCTGGCGCATCTATTTTAACGGCATCCGCTCCACCAGCCAAAATATAGCACGCCCCCCGAGCAACCATCATCAACCCCAACGTGGCCACAAACGGCGGAATCTTAAATACTGTAATTAACAAACCGGCCACTGCACCGACTACAGCACAGACAAGCATTGCAATTCCAACGGCTAGTGCGACTGAACCACCGTGCGCATCAGCGCCGCCTAAATAATCCCGCAAACTGACTGCGGTGACCACTGCGGCAAGTGCCATCAAACTGCCCACCGACAAATCAATGCCAGCCGTAATAATAACTAGCGTCATGCCAATCGCCATTATCGCGATAGGCGCGTTTTGATTCAAAATGCTCAGCAAATTATTTTTGGTCAAAAAGGATGGCCAGCGGTAGCTCGGTGGTGCAATTACCTTAATCGGTTTTTTGCTGACCTTGGCTAATCTTGACGCGTTCAAGACTTCCCATTGCGATGCAAAGTGGTGAGTGGCTATTACGTCGACAGCCTCCCCAGCGGCCAATGTTTGAGTAAGCTGCAACATCGCTCGGCGTGGAGTGCCGCTTGCTATACCAACAACATTTACGCCGCCGGTAACCAGCTCGTCATTTATCGCTTGCGCAAATGCCCGATCGGCATCTGTGTTCCGTACGACAATTAATACATTGGGGTCCGTTCCATATTTTTGTAAGGCTAGTTTAGCTAACTGGCGGCCAGCTGCTGGATCTTCCGGATGAATATCCGTTACCGTCAAGGCACTAATCGCTGCACAGAGCAGCAGCAGCACAAGCAGCATTCCATGGTCCACTATTAGTGTTTTAAGGGACCATTTTCTTTTTGGCACGATCTTCGGTTTGTTCATGATTGAGCCACCATCGGCTGCTCTAGTGATTGGTCGCTAGTAGCGTAACGCATAATATCTTCTGGAGCGATTTTCTGCTGCGACGATTTATTATCCAAGATACCCGTTACTTGTCCTTCACGCATTACAACAATCCGGTCACTCATGGCTAACACCTCTGGTAAATCCGAGCTGATCATAATAATTGCCTTGCCTTGCTCGGACAATTCATTCAACAATTGATAGATCTCATATCGGGCCCCAACATCGATCCCCCGTGTTGGTTCATCAAAAATAATGACCTCCGCGTTGCTTTGCAACCATTTTGCGAGCACCACTTTTTGTTGGTTTCCACCGGACAGCGTTTCCGCTCGTTGTTGAGCATCTGCGACGCGAATATTGAGCGCGTCACAATAATGTTGAAACCTATTTTGCTCGCGACGGTGAACCAGCATCCCTTTTGATGAAAAGTCTGCCAAGTTAGGAAGTCCAAAGTTGTGCTGGGTTGATTGAGTTAGTATTAGCCCCTGGCTCTTTCTATCCTCGGTCAACAGACAAATCCCAGCGGCTATTGCTTGCCGTGGAGATTTCAACTTGAGCACTATACCATCGAGCGTTATTGTCCCTTGGTCTGGCAAATCTGCAGCAAACAGCATTCGAGCAACTTCTGTGCGCCCAGCGCCAACTAAGCCCGCAATGCCCAGCACCTCTCCTCGGTGAACCGTAAAGGAAACATTCTCGACAGCCGTCCCGCGAGTTAATCCCTCAACCTGCAATCGTGGCTCACCAATCACTGAACACCGCGGCGGAAACTCTTCGTCAAGCGAACGCCCCACCATATTTTCAATGATTTGATCGCGGTTTAAATCTGCCGCGGCTTGCGTCGTGATATGTTCGCCATCTCGCAATATCATAATGCGGTCCGCCAGTTGCTCAACTTCGTTGAGGCGATGGGTAATATAGATTATGCCAATTCCTTGACTCCGCAATTCCTCAACGATGCCAAACAACCCCTCAGCTTCTCGGGGCGACAAGGCGGCGCTGGGCTCATCCATCACCATGAGTTTTGTATTTAAAGCCAATGCCTTGGCAATCTCTACAATTTGCTGGTCCGCGACACTTAGCTCACTACAAAGCCTATCCGGGTCTAATTGGCTGCCAATCCGATTCAATAACGCTTGTGCTCGCGCGCGTTCTGTTTTTTGTGAAATTGGCTTTAGCCATTGCCGGTCGTGGCCCAAGAAAATATTCTCTCGGACTTTCAATGTTGGGATTAGAGTAAACTCTTGATAAATAACACTTATGCCCAATCGCCGAGCATCGCGTGGATTGGCAATCGCTACGAGGTCACCATCAATTCGAATACTGCCGCGATCGCTTTGATGAACACCACCTAGTGTTTTTATGAGTGTGCTTTTACCGGCACCGTTTTCACCCAGTAATGCCAATACTTCGCCGCGAGCAAGTGTTAAAGACACATCGGACAACGCCCGTACGCCTGGATAACTCTTTGTTAACCCTTTGATTTCCAGCAGCAGTGGAGTGACTGACATTTATTGATCCAACTGCAAGTCCGGGTCTGATTTTGCATCGGCTTGGCGATACAGGGACGTGGGGATGAGCTCGACTTGTTCATATTCTTCACCAGATTGAAAAGCCGTAAACTTTTCCATGATGACTTGCCCCATTTTCTTCGGGAACTGAATCGGGTCTGCATATATTTTTCCCTCAGCGATCGCTTGTTTACCCGCCAATGCGCCATCGAAGCCTACGATCGAAATCAATTCCGCTTTCTTTGCTTCGTCTATGGCGTCCCATGCGCCCAAGGCTGATGGATCGTTAATCGCAAAAATTCCGCGGAGATTCGGGTGAGCCTGCAAACTATCTACAGTCGCTCGGTAACCGATACTTTGATCACCGCCACCATTAATTTCACTAACGATTGTTATCTGTCCCGATTCTCGGCCTTCGTTGTGGCTGTCGATCACCTGCTTAAAGCCCTGCACTCTTAATACACAAGAGTTTGCCTGCTTGAAATCCAAGACTAATATCTCCCCACCTTCATCGCCTAGGGTTTCAATCATTGCTTGACCTGCAAGCTCACCACCCTGGAAATTGTCGGTGCCAATATGCCCCGCAATCTCAATGCCATCCGCAACGCATTGTAAGTCACACGTAAAAACCGGAATACCTGCTTCATTGGCTTGTTTAATCGCCGGACCTATTGCTAATCGATCCGTCGGATTTAATACGATTGCCGCTACGCCTTGACTAATAAAATCTTCTATTTGGTTCGCCTGTCGCTTTACGTCAGAATCAGCATCCATCGTAATAACTTCATAACCTTCCGACTTGGCTGCGGCCGTCAAGCTTTGTGAAATCACAACAAAGAATGGGTTCTTAAGACTCATTGCCGAATATCCTATTTTGCCCTTGTTGGGTATTGCTTCGCTTGCGCTTTCCCCATTGTTAGATTGGGTTGTTGGAGTAGGTGATTCGACCTCGATAGATGTATCCGCTGAACAGCCAAACAAACATGCGAGCGAAAACAATAATAAAAACGGTGTTAATTTGTTCATAAGAAGTTTTACTGCTCGTTAATAAGGGCTTTTAGATTTGGTTGCTAATAACTTAGTGTAATGGAACTTAAGGCCCAGCGGTGGATTCTCATTTGGTATATTAGAACGTTCCGTGTGGGTGCTCGTTGTTTTAGCATCCATGTTTTATGTGAGTGATAGTAATCATTATTCGAATTAAATAACAATTTTCATGCAAGAGATTAATTATGAAACATTTTATCGGTTTGCTAGTTGTTTTGTTTATTTCCACGACTGCCTCAGCTGAAAACTGGCCCTCATGGCGTGGCCCCGACCAAAACGGCGTTGGCCCTAAAGGCCCTTTTCCAACCACTTGGTCCGCGGATTCAAACATTGCCTGGAAAATAACTTTGCCCGGCAGTGGCAGCTCAACGCCTGTTGTGTGGGATGAAAACATCGTTCTTACTACAACGGAAAACGGTGCAAACCTCACTCTCTGTTTAGATCGTAATGGAAAAGAAAAATGGCGTAGTGAAACCGGTGCAGCGGCGGCGGGGAAACACAAAAAAGCGAGTGGTAGCAACTCTTCGCCGATAACCGACGGAAAACATGTCTATGTCTACTTTAAGAGCGGAGACCTAGCTTGCGTAGATTTCGCGGGGAAAATCGTTTGGCAACTTAACATCCAAGAAAAATACGGCGAGGACACTCTTTGGTGGGATCTTGGAACTTCACCTGTGCTTACAAAAAATCATGTGGTCATTGCTGTAATGCAAACTGGTCCCAGCTACTTATTAGCTCTCGATAAAAAAACCGGCGGACTGGCTTGGCAACAAGAGCGTAACCTCGATGCCCCGCTAGAAGCTGCTCAAAGTTATTCGACACCAGTCGTAACAACCATTAATAACACGGAAACCATTGTTGTGCTGGGAGCGGATTTTGTCACCGCTCATGATGCTAAATCTGGCAATGAGATCTGGCGCATTGGGACGCTAAATCCTAACGGTGAAAAATACTGGCGGAGCATCGCCTCGCCTGCTATCAGCAATGGGATTATTTTAGCGCCTTATGCTCGCGGCAAAACACTTACGGCTATTGATCTAAATACAGCTACGCCGACCGTCAGTTGGACGGTAGACAATATCTGTGCGGATGTTCCCACGCCGATTGCCATTAACAACAAAGCAATTCTCACTACAGATCGCGGATTAGTTACTCAAATCGATATTAAAACGGGAAAAACAACTTGGCAAACCGAGCTCGAAAAAAACCGGCTCGCATTCTCGGCATCGCCAATCCTCGCCGGGGCCCATATCTATTTAACACGTGAAGACGGGGCAACATTTGTCGTGCATGCTGACACCGGTAAGGTCGTTGCTAAAAACGTGTTGCCTGAAGCGTTTGCTGTGGCTACGCCTGTTTTTGTCGACGGGAAAATCCTAATTCGTACATCGCAAGAATTATATTGCGTGGGAAAATAAATTAGACCATGCAATTTGAGCCTATTGTTGGGCCTGCTGCCTGGCAGGGACAACAGTTATTCGAGACGCACCCGTGGCCAATGCGTCTTTCTGCTGCGGAACTTGATGAATTAGCTGCCGCTACATCCAGCACTGCGGCACTGCCTGTGGCCACCTTGTCGCGACACAGTTTTGAGCTGCCTCAGCTAGCACCTAAATTAGCCTCCCTGCAAACCGAATTAGAAGAGGGTTGTGGCGCAATTTTAATCAAAGGGTGTGATATTGAACGATTTTCCGGTGACGATTTACAGCGGATGTTCTATGGGCTAACCACTCATTTGGGAACTGCTGTCTCGCAAAGCAGCACAGGGGATATTGTTTTTAGTGTCCGCGATGAAGGGCATAAAGCTGATGA
>JAYZBF010000209.1:0-5887 GCA_036338835.1 Planctomycetota bacterium | reverse complement strand
TGCATCCACCTTGACTGTAATAAACTCGGGGTCTTCATCCTTATCATCTGGGATCGACTGTGTGCTGGCCTCTTCACTCTGCGGAGTTGGAATTGGTAACGAGGTTTGAATGGTAAAAGCGGCGGTCATCACAAAGAAAATCAGTAGCAAGAACGTAACGTCCACCATGGGCGTCATATCTAGTTCGCCGTCGTCGGGTTTAGACCCGACGAAGTCCACTACATCGTCGTCTTGCCAATCTTCGTTCTCTGTTGTCACCAATACACTCCGACATCTTAAATAAAAATCCGTATCATCCCACCAACAATTCAACTAGCAACAAACGTCACTTCGGAACTTGCTTGATCGCAATGAATATATTCTTCGTCGAATCAGTACCTACTGCACCGATCGCTTGACCAACACGGGAAATATCCTTGTGTTTCACCAGTCCGGAAGCCTGTAATAAAACTTGCCGTTTCTCATCCTGCTGTACAAATTGATTTACAAACTCAGTAATCTCAGTCGACTGAGTGTCGGGGTCCGACGAGAACAGTCGCGGCTTAGATGAGTTAGGAACAGGCGCCGATACAATCACTCTATCACCCTCTTTGTAGATATTAATCACAATCGCTTTGTCCGCCATTACGGGTTTGTTGGCAACGGCGTTGGGTAATTCCGCGGAAGCCGGTGTATCCATTTTCGAGGCGACAATAAAGAAAATCAGTAAGAGAAACGTGATATCAATCATCGGAGTGATATCCATTTCGGTTTCTTCTAATTTACTCCGCTTGAGCAGCGTGTCGGAATTTAGGTCGTGACTCATATCGTTATTATTCTCAAACTATTTCGTAAGCATCTGCCAAGGAATAGACTGCGTTTTTTACGCAGCACTCCCAATAATCGGTGCCGACTAGTCATCCAAACTGTGTTTTAATCCAGGCAAGAACCGAGTTAAACCTGCTCCTACCATATCTTCCATCTTACGAATTCGGATATTTATAAATGCCAACATGATTGTCAATGGAATCGCAATTGCCAAACCGCTTGCAGTAGTTATTAGAGCCACCATGATATTACCAGCAAGAATTGCCGGATCGACTTGATCAGCCGTGGCCAATTTACCAAACGCCCCCATCATCCCGATCACAGTACCGAACAACCCGACCATCGGTGCACTTTTCACAACCGTATTAATCAAACTACAACGATTCTCCAAGTCAGCCAAAATATCGCGGCGAAAGCGGTCTGCCAATAATTTTCGGATTTGGGTGTATCCCAACGCTCTATTTATAACCGCTAAATAAACCAACTGTGCCATCGCTCGTATGTCGCGATCACAGATCTCAGCGACGCCTTCAAAATTCTTTTCTAGCAACGGCTCTTCAACCGCGACCAAAAATTGATTTAGCTGTTTTTCGTTCTTGAATCGCTTAGCGCCTACACGCCGCCAAGTCATTACAACGAGGTACAAGCCCCACAATGACAACAATCCTAAGATACCGTAGATGGAATTACCAACGAGATCAAAAATCTGGTCTTGAACGTCTGCTGAAGTTTCAGCTTGTGCAAATAATAACATGCCTTGCTCTCTCTAATTCTTTCTCGTATTTAACTGAACGGGGTAATAATAATAGTGTTTAAAAGTACGAGCCACCGTTATTGGCGGCGCGCAACAACTTTGTATTCCTGTTTCGTGACATAAAACTCAAAAGCGCCACCCGTGCCGCGAACCTCAAATGTTGTACGCCGCACTTCATCCATTTGTTTTCCAGCGGCTGTCGCAGAGGCGAATTCGAGAGCTGTGAGTTTTTGATTTAAGACGATTGGGTATGCGTGCGTCGGAAATCGGCCTTGGACAGGTATCCCCGCCTTCTCACATAGCTCGCGAGTCCATAAACGCGCATTTGCATCCGACGGATCATACACTCCTCGAGCATCCGCTTTTTCACGCGAATAAGCCGTGGGTGCTGTGTCGGAAAGATTCCTGGCATAGTCAAATGTTTTTACACCTCCGCCAAAAACAACGCACTCAATACTAAAGGAATCCAAAATACGCGCAAAACTTCCTATGTTGAGAGCGGTAATATTGACTCGCCAGCGGTCGCTGTAATCCTCACCTCCACCACCTCCGGTCCCGCCGGGTGACCGTTTATCACCCATACCGCTTCCATGGCTGCTTGAAGTCGCGCCAGTATTGAGAGCTACGAGTGCCCCTGAAGTCGCTGTGACGAGATCCGTGACTGCTAAAAACGTCTCTTCAATACGCGGCTCTGTGAAATCCTGTACTTCCTCCAGACCCGGAGCTTCCACATCCTCTTCATATCCCTTCGGATTGTCGCCTGGCGGTTTGGGTGGCACCATTATGACGGGAATCGGAGCAATCCGCTGTATATCAATCGTACTCAACCACATCAACAGCAATATTGCCACCGCCAATCCCATCAACATATTCAGGGCAATCAGGAAGCTTGTCACACGATCATAATCATTGATCTTGATCATGTACTCAAATCGAACCGGCTGACTAGCTGGTAAATGTAGTGATTTGGCTGTGCTCATAGTGAATCGTTAAAAAAGGAGAAGGACAATGGGACAATATCATCGCGATTATGGAGCTGAAGCAGACGGAGCGATATCTTCAGGTTCTAATTCCGCTTCAGGACGTACCTGCAAATACCAATTCCTCCATTTTTCAATCGCCTCAGCTTTTTCTGTAGCTGAAGGTGCATCTGGCATGCCAAATCCATTCAGGCGACGGCTAATGAACCGCAAAGCATTTCGTGCTTCACGCGTTGCAGTTTCGTCAGGGTCCGACAGTGCGTACAACAACGTCGGTACCGCATCCAATCCCCGTTCTCGCGCAAATTGTCGGATCGCGATTCGTCGAGCTTGTGGATTCCCTTGGGATATCAACGTTTTCAAGCGTTCAATCTGAGCCTGACGTTCTTTTTCATCTGCCGACAACTTCAAAACGGCTGGAATCGCTTTCATGTCTTTGAACTGTGGAGCGTTGGGGTCTTCGAGCATGCTCAGGATTGTTGCAATGTCTCCACCGAGTTGCGTAGTCACTATTTTTCCATTCACGATCCGAGCGTTAGCTGCGTCCTCGGGTAATTCTCCGAGCGACACAAATGTCGTGTCGCGTGCTAAATTCAGGACACTTTTGAGCGTACTTCGCATCAAGAAAAACATCGCGAAGCATGTGTCCATCGCTGGACCTCCTGTCTGAATCGCGCCTGTAAATGAACCGTCGGTTTGTTGTTTGCTAGCCAAATAATTTGTGCCGGTAACATACCACGGGGGAGCGTCGGCAAAAGGCACCTTTTCAGCCAAGCCCTTGAACGTGCGATAGCGTTCATACGTATAGAGGAAATAAAATGGCCACCGTGGTGATTCCTCTCGGAGAAACGAATTGAAATTGGAATTAAACCAACCATCGCCCAGAGATAAGGCTCCTCGCAGGAACCCGTCGGGGACTGTGTCTGTTAATGGTTTGAGATTCTGAGCATCCGTTTTTTTTACCTGCAATGCACTATTCACATTCGAATTCTTTTTGGGTGGCTCCGGCTGCTGGTTAACAAACTGTAGTAAGCCTGCAGTAATATACAGACTTCCTAGGCCACATGCGGCGTCAGAATGTGCGCCCACGTAGTTCGTTCCACCCAACTCATTTTTGGCTTGTGACGCGCGACGAAACTGGCCGACACCGGGATCATTGACCCCTTTATAACCCCACGCACCACTTTGATCCTGAGTTCGCATCAACCAATTACAAGCATTTGCAATTCCTTCAACTTTGACGATAAATCCTCGATTTTTAGCCGTCCACAAGGCAAGGATGCAAAACTGGCTTACTGATGTATCACCGATTTCTTCCTCTGGGTATCCCCATGATCCATTCTCTTTCTGTCCATCTTCAATCGCTTTGATGAGCGCAGCAATCTGGGGCCGATATCCATCTGGATCCACCTCAAGTAATAAAATGGCCGCTATACCCAATTCGTAGTACTTTTTCTCGCCATTGTAAGTTGGATTGGCTACCGTTTTAGCAATATCAACTGCATTGGTCTTGGCTTTGACCACCTTGGGATGATTCTTACCACCCGAGACTCCATAGACATCATGGTATTTATAAACCGCCAAACCAACAATGACCGGCCCACCGGTCGTCTTCATTTGGTCATAGCCTGTTAAATCACCTTCGAGAAATGTAATCCCCTTTTCGACAATCGCTTTCACACGAGGGGAATTTGGACCCTGCGCAACCAACAGCGTTTGAGATAACAATGTTATCGAACATACCAATCCTAAGAGGCAATGGCGACGACCCATAAAGATCTAAGCTCCGGAGTATGAAAAACAAACGTTGAAAAGGTGCAAAGTAGTTTATCTAATACAATCTTATACAACTTAAATCATATTTTACACGTAATAAACTCAATCAAATATTAGACACTAAAAGTACAATGTCAATCAAGACTCGCCGACCAATTATGGCTCGCCATTTTTATTGCCGCAAAGGACCACCTACCGCGCTGTGCAGGGGTTGTCGTTCTCGTTTTATTGCTTTAATCTGTTGTAACGTTAGACAGTTGCCGATAAGGGGCTGTATTGAACGTCCTACGGGTCAAATTCGTAACAATTTGCACCAACCCGATGGTCGGGTAGCTCAGTTGGTAGAGCATCGGACTGAAAATCCGAGTGTCGGCGGTTCGAGCCCGCCCCCGACCACTCTTTCACTTGCCGCGCTGGTCATTTTTGGTCTAGCTAGTCGAGCTTTTTTCTCTGCCTGATCTCTTGTAATAACTTTTCGGCTAACAAACGATTTACTGCTTCGTTCGCGTGTCCGTCAAATGGATTCACCGTAATTTCATCAACAGCTCTGCCCTCAAGCATGTCAGCCATGTTGATAACGGCGATCTCATACGATTGAAAATACTCAACAACTCTATCCGACATTTCGCGCGTTCCCGAGATATCCATTAGATTTGGATAGACCACGACGATCATCCTTCGTTGCTGTGTTGCTGAGCGCACCTCAGCCAAAGCCACAATTTCTCGCAACTCTCGTTGATGTAGATTCCATGCCATCGAGTCATCAAAGCAGTCGGATAGAAATTTGAGGTAACTGCCCATGAGCTCTCGAGTGCTGAATCGGCGAAACATACTCCAATAGACAAAATTTGCGACATGATAATGGTCGACAATTGGTCTCAGGAACCGTGGTGCTGTTATATATATCGATGGCTTCTCGATTCCGGCAGCGATGCCAGCATCCTCAATGTCATTCAGATAGTACTGCCAGATCACGATGTCACTGGATGTTGATACGGGATCATTCATTGCAGTCTGCACCTCAGTAAATTCGCTTAACTGCCGCCGCGTTGCCCAACCCCCTTTGGCTATCAATATCATTTCCCAATCGGAACCTAGTTCCGTCGCGACAATATTTGCATATCGGTCACTGTGATTGTTTATCCCATGTCCCGCCGTAAAAGAATCACCTACAACGTACAGCTTGTTCTTAGTTGCCAATGAACTTGCGCTGTGCTCAACGTCACGCATACCCCAACTATTCTTCGGCACGCTGCCGTAGCGACTGCGCCAGTTTCCAGCGGAGAGCGTAAACCCGAACCCATCTGACATGTAGACGTGCTGAGAAAAATAGTATTCCATTGCCGCAAACATCAACAGCGACGAGATGGCGAACAAGGTAAACCGCAACATTAAACTGCGGAGCATTGACGGTCGCTGCCACCACTTGCGGAACAACAATACTGCGAACAGCGGTAACATGACGACGAGCGTTATTAAGATGGTATGGGCCATATCTTCAGCAGTATCCGGTTTCAACAGCGCAAGCTATAACTGTATTCTGTCGCCTTTTGCGTTCATCCACTGTCAT